>JALOCE010000016.1 GCA_023227925.1 Candidatus Omnitrophota bacterium | reverse complement strand
GATTTTAGCCAGGCGATAAAAATAAACCCTAAATTTACTCTTGCCTATCTTGGAAGGTGCAAGGTTTACCGTGCGCAAGGGAAAGACGGCTTTGCCGCAATCGATTTTAAAAGAGCGCAAGAAATTGATCAGGAAGGTTTTGCTATATCCCGCTCGTCAGTAAAGGACCCCGCAACCGGCAAGGTTATACATAAATTTAAAGTAGGCTTGGATATTAAGCCCGAAATAAAGACTCCCGAAGGAAAATTATACTCGTTTGGCCGGATCCAGGGTGTGGATTCAAGGCCGGAAGGCGAAATAATAATATTAAAAGATAAAGGAGTGGTAAGTGAAAAAACGCTGGATGATCATTCTATCCTGCCTGCCCTTTATTTCCTCTTGCATAACGACCAGTTTTTCTTTAAAACAGAAAGAGGCAGATGAGGTTAAGACTTTTATCGCCTTTTCTTTAAATGCAGCTAGGGCGCATATTAAAAAAGCCGAAGAGGGGGGAAGGGATTTTCGTGAATCCTCTCCCGAAGTTTATCGCTTTGGATATATGGCAAAGCCGGTAGGGTTAATATTTGATTCACATAGCGGTGATACTATTATCATCGGAGAAAAAACTAAAACTCCAAAACTCTTTCTGGATGATTTCATTTGCGCCCTGCGGTCTTTGTATCTTTATGGCGCATATCCCCAATTGACGATTGACCCTAGCGGTAATACGCCTGAGTCTAAATGGCATCAGGTAAAAATGACTAAGGCAATTGAGAGTACTCGTTTTGGCCGGGTTTTATTTGAGGGAGATTATCTTTTAAAAAAAATAAGCCTGAATTTAGTAAAAATAAAACCCCCTAAATTTAAAACATACTATCATCTTTTTGTGGAGGAACGGCAGGAAGACACGGTATATTCACGTTTTTGGTTTAAGCCTTCAGGAGTAGATGTTTTAGTATCTAAGAATATTGTGTTTATAAATAAATTTCCGGTGCAGGTTTTTTCTGAGACGCTCTATCCAAAACACCTTAAAGATAAGGCGGCTATAGAATTTAGCCAAGCCTTTAGTCGGAGGTTTGATGAATTCGCAAAATATTGCCCTGTCTTAGAAGACTTAGAGAATTTATTGCGATGGGTTTGTATTACCGGTTCTGTTTCTCATATGGAGAATGCGCCGGATTTTAAATTTTGGCTTTCAGATTACCGGATCAAAAAAGCGGAAATTCCCGAGAGGGTCAAGGGGCTGAATAATATTTATGGAGATTTGGATTCTGTTTTAAGAGTTTCCGGGGGCGTAGACAGCACATTTTTAAATCTCCGCTTAAAGGCTAAGGACGTTGCTGCGCCAGATGATCTGGTTAATTTAGTAGTTAATTCGCGTCCTTCTTATGGTACTTTGACCTGGGAGTTTTCTTTTAAAGAACCCGATTCTTTTATGGGTTGGTATACGAAGGCAACAGTTATGCATGATTTAGGTAGGTATAAAGAAGCGCTCACTTATTATGATGAGGCGCTAAAATTAGACCCACAGGATTTTACGGCGTGGTATAATAAAGGAGAAGTTTTAGAATATCTAAACAGGGCCGAAGAAGCTGCCAAAGCATACGAAATGTTTATAAAGCTAGCGCCTGTTGATGACGCCGATATCAAGAGGGCTAAGGATAAAATTTTAAGGAGGTAATTATGGCTTTGTTTGATATGCAAGATTTCAAAAGTTTTTTGAAATATTGTTTTTGGGGCATGATTATATGGTCTCTATTCGGCATAGTTTTACTGGCCCTATTAACAAATTCTATTTCTATTGAAGGAGGCGTGGCTGCAAAACATTTTAAATTTCTCCAAAGTGCGCTTCTGGTCAATATTTTGGCAGGAATTATATTAGGCGCATTGGTGTATATAAGCATGGTGATCAGTGGTTTTACCAAGCTGGCATTTCTTATTTTTCTCCTGCCATTATCTATGGGCGCTCTCGTAGGTTTTATAGAGGTCCATCATATTTATCCATCTCTGGCACATCGTTTAGGCATTGTTATGAATATCCCTTTTTACAATGATATATTGGGAATAATATGCGGGATGATGTCCATACCTGTCATTATTAAGTACGCGAGAAGATTTCATAATTATTATGGTTAGGGCCAAATGTGTATCCTAATCCTTTCTGCTTGACTAAATGCATGCCGTAGTCTAAAATAACTTCACAAACAATAACGCGCGGGTGGTGAAATGGCAGACACGCAAGCATGAGGGGCTTGTGCCGTAAGGCTTGGGGGTTCAACTCCCCCCTCGCGCACCATAAATAAAAATGAATAGAATACCATATATTATTTTAATAATTTTGAGTCTTTTTTTCTCCGGATGCTCGATTCCTACTGCATCGAATTACCCGTATTTGAGTGCCTATACCAGAGAAGAGAAAATGGTCAAGGGCGGATTTGGTAAAAAGAAAGAAGTGCGGGTCGAAGATTTCCGTGAGATTGAAATGTATGATGAGGATATCATCGCCCTTAAAGAAGAAGTCGAAGCATATATCTCTTCTCATCCGGCGATAGATGAGGTAATAAAAAATAATCTGCGGCAACTTAAGGTTGTTGACGGCATGACGCAGGAAGAAACAAGGCTTTTATTGTCCGATCCGGATAAAATTGAAAAAATAGGCAGCCGTACTAAATATGGCGCATCAGAACGCTGGATTTATAAGACAATCAGATGGAGGGCGTTTACGGTATTTATTTTCCCGGTATGTTTTGTGCGCGAAGCGTATTATCTGTATTTCAAGGATGATATCTTGGTGGGGATAGATAAACGTTCTCTTAAACAGATGCTTAAGCAAACCGACGCTGCCGGCGTTGGGCCAGAAACTAAAGCGCAATAAGTTCCCGCCTTTAAATTTTTTATTTTCGGTCTGCTACCCGTTTATCCTTCAGGTAATTACTTCTCTCCAAATGTTTCGCCTGTGTTTTTAATTCCGCGCCGATCTCGCCTACCTGGGCAACGTGTTCTATAACCCTGGATTCATTAGTAACTACGCCGATGGATACGGAGAGAAGCGGTATCTTCTGGACGGTCCCTTTGCGGTCTTTGGCGGTAATATAGCCGTTTTTTCTGTCTGTATCATTATAGAATGAAGGTACGGTGCTTTCGAAATCCATGATTATTTTTTGGCAGATATTATCCGCCATATTAGGCGTGGTAACGACGACGTAATCGTCCCCGCCGATATGCCCGATAAAATCTTCGGTATTCCCGTATTGTTGTGTCGCGCGGATTAAGATACGCGCGGTTTCTTTTATGACTTCATCCCCATGTTCGAAGCCGTAGGTGTCGTTATAAGCCTTAAACTTATCCAGGTCTACGTAGCAGACAGCGAATAGCGCTTTAGTTTCCAGGCGGCGCGAAAGCTCGTTTAATATAGAGACATTTCCGGGAAGGCGTGTTAGCGGATTTGCTTCGAGGTCTCTTTGCGTGCGCCTTAAAATCATGCGGATGCGCGCCATTAATTCTTTCGGCTCGAAAGGTTTTACTATGTAATCATCCGCGCCAGCGTCGATCCCGCCTACTTTGTCGCTGATCTCTCCCCGTCCGGTAACCATGATTATGGGCAAGTGGCGCAAAAGGAGGTCTTTTTTTATTTTCAGGCACACCTGCCGTCCGTCCACCTTAGGCATTTTGTAATCCAAGAGCACCAGGTCCAGCGGCTTTGATGTAATAATCTTTATCGCTTCCTCGCCGTCCTTGGCTTCGATGACTTCATAGTTTTCTTCCGAAAGGGTTAATTTTAAAACGTCCCTGATATCAGGATCGTCGTCAGCAACCAGTATTTTTATTGACATAGTTAATTCTCCTGCGGTAATACAAAACTGAATGTTGAGCCAGCGCCTATTTTGCTTGTTACCCAGATTTTTCCTTTATGCGCCTCGATTATATTTTTTACTAAAGCCAATCCCAACCCCGTGCCTTTTACCTCTTCGTTGATTGCGTTTTCTACGCGATAGAATTCTTCGAATATCGACTCTCTTGCTTCTTCGGGTATGCCGCATCCTGTATCGCTGGTGTCTACCTCTATATTCTTGCCTGCTTTACGCACCGAGATGCTGATTTTGCCCTTTGGCGGAGTGAACTTTATGGCGTTGCCGATAATATTGATAAATACGCGTTTTATCTGTCCGGCGTCCACAGAAACATTTGCCTCTTCAGGCATATCGACCGATAATTCTATCTGTCTTTCTTTTAGCTGTTCGGACAATAATTCTACGGCCCCGTTGATAATTTCTTTGAGGTTATGGGATTCCCGTTTCATTATTACCCTACCCGACTGGATACGTGATATATCCAGGAGGTCATTGACCAGTTGCGCGAGCTCGTCGCTGTGCCGGTTTATCTTTTCAAGGCGCAGCTTTACCTCGCTGGGTAAAGCGCCGAGCTTTTCGGCAAGCAGGATGGAGGCGTAGCCTTTGATAGAGGTAAGGGGAGTCCTTAATTCATGGGAAACGCTCGATACAAAGTCGGTCTTGCGCTTGCTTATTTTTCTTACCTCATCTAAGGCAAGGGTTAACTCGTGTGTCCTCTGCTCGACCCTGTTCTCCAGTTCCTGATGCGCCTGCCAGGTGTTTTCGAATAGGCGGGCGTTATCCAGTGCCTGGCCTAATTGGTTGGAAAGTATGGTGATCAGTTCTTCGTCTCCCTCGGTAACCAGGGTATCTATTTTCTCCGTCCCCACGAATAAAAAGCCCTTGTTGCCTTCCTTGGGCACGAGGGGAGAGATGATAAAAGAATTGGTTTTATAGGTGCGGTTAATTTTGTTTTTCAGGCTCATATCCGAGGAAGTAGAAGACGAAGATATGGTTTTTTGCGTTTTTATTAAATCCAAGTACATATTTTTATTTGCATTGACGGAAGATTTTATTTCTTCGCTTTCATCTTGCGTATAGCCGATGTTTATATAAAGCTGGAAACCCTGGATTTGCGTGTTCCATAAGAAACCACAGGCTTTTTCGAATCCCAGGTCTTCCATATAACTGGGGTCGATCATGTTAAAGATTTGTTTTTCTTCTAGGGTCGTGCTTATGGCGCGGGAAAGCCTTTGCAGGGAATAGAGGCCGGTTATTTTTTTATCCAGTTCCTCCTGGGTCTTATTTAATTCCATATCCGTGCGCACGATAAGCTTGGCCTGTTCGTCCATTTCGTCCAATGAATTCTTTAAATTATCTACTGCTGATTGCATCTGTTTTATTTTTTCCATCTTGGCAAGAAGCAAAAATGCCAGCACGATCAGAATTATAATACTGGTAATCCCTATTATACTTATCATCTAGACCTATCCTCCCACAATCAATATAGTGAAGGTCTGATTGTGAAAATATGCTTTACCTAGATAGTTAATTGCCCTGAGGGGCGCTTGTTCGCCGTATGTATATAGTCCGATTATGGCCGTATCCTTACCCAGCGCCTGTTTTATGATCTCTAGTTCTTTATGGGCATCTCTACCTAATAGTATATATCGTGAAACGGAGTCAAATACAAGTGCAAATTTCACCGGCTGGCCGAATAATCCTTTTTTAGCCTCTTCTAATGCCTGATATGTTGCGCTGAGGCAGGTTTCTTTTGTGCCGATCATTAATCGGATCACGCTTTTTTCAGGGACATTGCCCTGGAAAACTATAGAGCCGTCTTCTTCTATGGAAGAGACGTTGCGTAAAAGGAATTCTTGCTCTCCGCTAAGCTTGATGCCTATGGGATAAAAAATAGAAATACGCTTTAATTCCTTTTTGAGTGCGGCCCTGTCCAAAGCCAAGTAATCCTCATATATTTTTACTGCGGGGGTATTATCTATTTCATTTACAATATTACCGCTGGATTTAGTGACCAGGCGGGGTTTGCCCAGCGATTTCCATCCGTGTTTTGTGCCGAGGCCGAAACTTAACCTGCTGCCCCAGAGTATACCGCAGGCAGCGTTATTAAAGACCTCTTGATTGAAATACACATAAGTTTTTTTAAAGGCGAGGTTGTCCGACGCTGAAGCGCCGACTAAAGGGAAACTTATCCCTAATTTTTCTTGCAGCCCGGAGATAAGGTCAGAGCATTTTTCTATCATGCCGTCGGAAAAAATCACGCTTAAATGCCGCGACATGTTTTTCAATCCATACAATAATTTATCCCCCAATTCTTCTCCGGCAGAAAGCGCGAATTTTTCGTGTATGTCTTTAACGCAGGCAGTATTAAAATAGAGTCCGTCAGAGTCGGGGAAGCATAAGAGCATAATTATTACGCCGTGTTTGAATATACCGCGGTTAGAAATGATTGCTGCGCCGCTGCAACCTACGATAGGGGGGTCGCCTGCATAATTACTGATGTATTTTAATAGAGTAGGGGATGCGAGCTCTACGGAGCTGAATACAATCGCTAGGTTGATTTTTGTGCCGTGCAGGTTTAACCGAGCTTGTGAAGTCGCTTCTTTTGCTGCTAAGAAAGGATCTTTTTGTGTGCTTAAACCTATGCCTATTTGTATCGCCATTCTTCACAATATACACCAATTATCCGGAAATTCAATATGAAAATTATTGACTAAAAAGCATTATATAGTAGAATGTTTGCTAATGATCATGGCCCCATCGTCTAGCCTGGTCTAGGACGTCAGGTTCTCAGCCTGTAAACACCGGTTCAAATCCGGTTGGGGCTAATACTTATTGGTAATCGGTTCCTATGGAACAAGTTGTAAGCCAAATATTATTTGCTGAAGAGCGAAGTAGGACAGTCGGCGCTATTTAAAAAATTTCCCTTGCAATTTTGTCGACTTTGTGATAAAAAAATACAAGGAGGTTTAATGCGCGAACATTTAGGATTTTTAAAGGCTTCCAGTGCAGTAGTGAAAGTTGCTGCCTGGATTTTTTTATTTTTTGGTGTGTTGGGCGGGATAGCCATGATTTTGGGGATATCGCCTTCTAACCTGGGTATCTTTCCGGATAATCCGCGCTTAGACGGGTTTATAGTTTTAACACTTAATGCATTTCTTTTCTTTTTTCTTTTTCTTATCGCTAAAGTCGCGGATTTATTGATCTTGGTTATAAATGAAATCAAAAAAGAATAAAAAAGGAGAAATAATAAATGAAATATTATAAAGTTAGTTTGTTTTTATTCAGTTGTTTTTTATTTTTGATATTATCAGGCTGCGACAAGCTCGGGTTCGCCCCTAAGTCTAAAGCAGTCGCACCGGAAGCAACTCAGGCCACAGTAGTCAGGGGTACAGTTATTGCCAAGGTAAATAATTTTCCCATAACATTGGAAGATTTGAATCAGGAGATAGAGGCCTATAATTCCGTCGTGCCTGCGGATAAACCGGAAAGCAAGATCACTACCCGTCAGCAGAAGATAGATTATTTAAAGAACGAGCTCATCCGCCGGATCCTTCTCTATCAGGCAGCTTTAATAAAAGGCCTGGATAGGAAAGAGGAGGTAATTAAAGCCCTGGATAAGACCAAGCAGGATCTCTTGGTAATGGAATTAGTGCGCCAGGAGGCAGAAAAGATAGACGTGAGTTCCGCAGAGATAGAGGATTATTATAATACTTATAAAGAGCAACTTAAAGAGCCCGAAGAGAGGCAGCTTAAGGAAATAGTAGTTTCTACGGAGGCAGAAGCAAAAGATATACTGATCCAGCTTCTCCAGGGAGTAGACTTTGCTACTTTAGCTAAAGAGCGCTCTAAATCTTCCAGCGCCTCAAATGGCGGAGATTTGGGTTTTGTCTCCAAAGGCAAAAAATCTACGCAGTTTGATAATGTGGCTTTTTCGGATACCCTGGATGTAGGTAAAATCAGCAGTATCTTTAAGAGTCCCGACGGCTATTGCGTTCTGAAACTGGAAGGTAAGCGTGGAGGCAAGCAAAAATCGCTTTCTGAAATGTGGGATGATATTAAGCGCGGGCTCACCTTTTTAAAACAGCAGCAGAAGAT
Source organism: Candidatus Omnitrophota bacterium (assembly GCA_023227925.1). Classification (GTDB taxonomy): domain Bacteria; phylum Omnitrophota; class Gorgyraeia; order Gygaellales; family Profunditerraquicolaceae; genus JALOCE01. The sequence goes on along the minus strand of JALOCE010000016.1, from coordinate 16,627 downwards.
CGAAAGCCTGATTGGCAATCTTTCTAAAGACGCTAAACTTGAGGTTTATGAAGGAGAGATAAAATAGATGCAGAAACAATGGATTATCTTAATAATCGGAGTCGTTTTAGCCTTAGCCGCCGTGTTCATGACTACGATATATATCGATCAGCAACGCAAGGCTGACCAGGCGCGGATGCAGCAAAAATGGGAGAAGATGCAGGCGAGCCAGACCGCAGTCCTGGTGGCTAAAAAAGATATGCCAAAAGGCACGCCGGTTGATGAGAGCATGTTTGAAACAGAGATTGTTATCAGCAAATACGTGCAACCGCAGGCAGTGACTTCTATGGATAGGATTGCAGGGATGGTAACCATCGCCCCTGTCTCTAAAGGCGAGCAGATTACCTTAACTAAACTCTCCAATGTTAGAACCGCAGGGGTCTTGTCTGAGGTTACTCCCGTCGGAAAAAGAGCAATTACGATATCTATAGATAATATTTCTGCATTGGCAGGTATGATTAAAGCAGGAGATTATGTAGATGTGATAGCTATGATCCCGGTGCCCTTCACAACTGCCGAAGGAAAACAGGCTGTCCAGCCTATGACAACTCCTTTGTTTCAGAATGTTTTAGTTTTAGCAGTCGGCCAAGAGACCAGCGCTACGCCGAAGGTTGCCTCCCGTTATAAGACAGAAGAGAAAAAAGAGGTTTCTTCTCCGCTGATTACTTTAGCTTTAGGCCCGCAAGAAGCAAGCCTGATTGCTTTTGTCCAAGAACAAGGTAAGATTCGTTTGACCTTACGTTCACCGGCGGATTCCAAGATAGAGCAACTTCAGCCGGCAAACTGGGATACGCTCTTTCAGTATTTAGCACCTAAAATATCCGGAAAATCAGAGGCAGAAGAGCAACCCAAGGCAGTAGGATATGTTGATGTCTACCGTGGATTGAATAAAGAAAAAGTCCCTTTGTATAAATAAGAAAGATTGAATATGAAAAAAATTCTTCTTGCAAGTTTTTTGATCGTCGCTGGTTTAATTATTTCCCCGTATATAAATTATGCTTCGGATGAGATGGATGTAACAATGCCAGGAGAGGAGCTTAAATTATATCTGGGGCAGGTGAAATTTATCCCTGTAAGCGATCCTACCCGGATTGTGATCGGTAATCCTAGCATCGCCGACGTTACCAATATAACTAAAAGCGAGATAATCCTCACGCCGAAGGCCATAGGTTCAACTACTTTTGCTTTTCAGGACAGTTCTGGCGAGCACTCTTTTCAAGTAAGGGTATGCCCCGAAGATATGGCCGAGACTAAGCGGCGCATTGATAATTTATTAATGAAGCTTAATCTTCCTGAAGTATTTTCCCGGGGAGAAGATGAAGAAGGCAAGGTCCTTCTTTTAGGCAGGGTAGAATTGCCGCAAGATAAAGATAAGATTACGCTTGCGCTGGGCCCTTTAAAAGATAAGACTACCGATCTTATTATCGTAAAGGAAGAAGATACGATCATTGAGATAGCGGTAGAGGTTATGGAATTGGATAAAGGCGCAACTAACACTCTGGGATTTACCTGGCCAGGCTCTTTTACTCTCTCCACAGATCAAGTCGCAGGTGGCGCTTATACCGGGATACCTATTACTAGATGGGGAAGTTTATTTACTCATATGCAATATAGCCGTTCAGTCTTTGAATTTAAACTGGATGCCCTTATACAGGAAGGTAAAGCAAAGATTCTTTCCCGGCCCAGGCTTGCCTGTCAGAGCGGCAAAGAAGCAGAACTATTAGTCGGCGGAGAAAAGCCTATTTTTACCACCACAGTCGCCGCTACCACCGGAGCCTCGGGTACCCAAGTAGAATATAAGGATTATGGGATAAAGTTAAAGATCAAACCCACATTAACCGACGAGAATCGGATTAAAGTCGCTTTAAATATAGAAGTAAGCGAATTGGAAAGCACCACTCCTGAAACCATTGGTTCTAGCACTGCTCCTACTGCCAAGGCCTATCCTTTAACCCGGCGCACTGCTTCTACAGAGGTACTGCTTAATGATGAGCAGGTCTTAGCCATAGGCGGCCTCGTCAAGCAGAAGACTTCGGAACAATTACGTAAGCTGCCCTGGTTTGCGGACATACCGTTACTTGGTTTTGCCTTCAGGCAAAGGACTACTACAAAAGGTAGCGGTTATAATGCAATGGGCGATACGGAATTATTCATTACTCTTACTCCTAAGATAGTTAACGTTAAAAAAGAGATGCCCAAAAAGGACGAAGGAGAAATAGAAGCAAACCCTAGCCCTGCTCCTGCCGCCGTAAATATGTCGGATGCTATGCAGGAATACACTTCTCTTATCCAGAACCGCATATTAGAGCAGATGATTTATCCCGTCGCTGCCAGAGACGCTGGCTTCCAGGGGACAGTAAAATTAGCTTTGCATATTTCTAATCAAGGGGAGCTTCTGGACGCCCTGGTTAGGAGCTCTTCGGGACATAAAGTACTCGACGATGATGCTATTGAAGTAGCCAAAGACATTAGTGATTATCCACCATTTCCTGCCTCTTCAAACCTGAAAGAACTTTGGGTAGAGATACCCATAGTCTACCAATTGAATTAGAAAATGTCGAAAAAAATCGTCATCTTTAGCACAAAAGGCGGAGTAGGGAAAACTTTAATTGCTGCAAATCTGGCGGTCAGCCTGGCGTATTACCAGAGCAAACGCGTATGCCTGGTGGATTTAGAGACACAGGCAGTAGGGGATATGGCCAGAATGCTAGACCTTAAGCCGCAAAAGGCAATAGTAGATTTAATGCAGCTAATTAAGAAGCAGCCTCAGGGCATCAAAAAAGAAGATTTTGTAGTGAAAAGCCCTACTGCGAAAGTCGATTTTTTACCAGGTATTCTCAGGCCTCAGCAGGTCTCGCATCTTGAACCAAGCAAGATTAAAGACGTTGTTGCCTTTCTGGATAAAGATTATGATTATATAGTTATAGATGCGGGTAAGAGTTTTAGCGAGGTTTTTGTCGCTACCTTGAATCAAGCGAATCTTATTCTCTTAGTGGTCACCCCGGACGTCCTTTCTATATATCAGACGAAATGGGCATTAGATACATTGCAGTTTTTACATATACCTTTAGCGATGGTTAGGGTGGTCTTAAACAGGGCGGAATCCGTATCGGCTATTAGTTGGCAGGAAGTAAGAGTTAATTTACCTGTTGAGATTATTGCCCAGATACCGTCGGAAGGAAAGGTAGTTGGCCTGGCAGTAAATCGTGGAGTGCCGGTGGTTATTGATAGTCCTAAATCACGGTTTGCGCAGGCAATACAGAAATTCAGCCAGGATTTAGTTATTGCCCAGAATTTGTTTATTGAACATGCAGAAATAGACGAGTTAAAACTGAAAGAAGTAACGACGGAGAAAACGGGGGAGTTCTGGCAGAAGCAGGGCCTAGTCGAGAATATGGCAGAGCCGGCACACATCGAAGATGGAGATGAGATATTGCTCTTGAAGCGGCGTATTCATAACCGGCTCATTGACGAATTAAACTTAAAACGATTGGATTTGAAGATATTCAGCGATCTAAAAAAGACTAAGGAGTTAAGGGATAAGGCTGAAATAATGGTAGCGAATTTTTTGACTGAAGAGGCTGGGACTTTTATTACCTCTCCTGACGTGCGTAAGAAATTAGTGAAAGAGATTCTCGATGAGGCATTGGGGTTGGGGGCGCTAGAGGATTTATTAGCGGATCCCGGTATAACCGACATCATGGTGAATAATAAAGATGAAGTGTACATTGAGAGGAGCGGTAAAATTGAGCTGACCAGCAAGAAATTTATTTCTAACGACCAGGTAAGGACTATCATTGAACGCATAATCGCGCCTATCGGTAGGCGTATTGATGAATCTGTACCGATGGTGGATGCTCGCCTTGCCGACGGCTCGCGTGTAAATGCCATAATCCCGCCTCTCTCTTTAACCGGGCCCACTCTTACAATAAGAAAATTCAGGAAAGAAAGATATAAGATTCAGGATTTAATCGACATGAATAGCTTAAACCCGGCAATGGCAGAGTTTATCAGGGCATGCGTAGTCTTAAGAAAAAATATGATTGTTTCGGGTGGTACCGGCAGCGGGAAAACCACTGTTTTGAATATTCTTTCGGAATTTATCCCGGAGAATGAGCGCATTGTCACTATTGAAGACGCGGCAGAATTAAAGCTTCATCAGGAACACTGGGTGAGGCTTGAATCCAGGCCACCAAATATCGAAGGAAAGGGTGCTGTTACCATCAGAGACATATTTAGGAATACGCTGAGGATGCGGCCGGACAGGATTATAATCGGCGAGTGCCGCGGTATAGAAAGCTTAGATATGTTGCAGGCAATGAATACCGGCCATGATGGTTCCATGACTACAGTGCATGCTAATTCTACACGTGATGTCTTTTCAAGATTAGATTCGATGATTTTAATGTCTGGCGTGGAATTGCCGATACGTGCAATCCGCGAGATGATCGCCTCTGCCCTAGATATGGTTGTCCATACTGCCAGGTTATCAGACGGTACCCGTAAAGTTCTGCAGGTCACAGAAGTCGCCGGTATGCAAGACGAATTGCATATTAACCTGCGCGATGTTTTTATTTTTAAACAGACCGGCATAGATAGTCAGGGCAATGTCCTGGGAGATTTTCAGCCTACCGGCTATGTACCTTCATTCGTCGAGGATATAAAAATGAGAGGCATAACCCTTCCCGAGGGTATCTTTAACTCTCCTTAAAGTAAAATCGCATGAGAATAATCAATAAAACTAATGGTCTTGTTTTAGCCGAAGATATCGTTATTGCTAAAACCCCTTTTAAAAGAATGCTCGGCCTTTTAATGAGAAGAGAATTTCACAGGGGCCAGGCCCTCATATTAAAACCCTGTAATTCAATACATACCTTTTTTATGGGGTTTCCTATTGATGTTTTATTTATTGATAAAAATAACAGGATAGTAAAAACCTTACCTAATTTAAAATCTTTCCGGCTTAGCGGCATATACTTTAATGCCATTCTCGCCATAGAATTGCCAACTGGTACAATTCTTTCTACTTCTACTCAAGAAGGCGACACTCTACTATTCGACTAAACCTCATAGAAATGTCCAGACTGGATTTTTATTGACAAAATTTGCCTTTAGTGTTATACTAAATTTAGGCATAATAATGTCCAAACTGGAGAATAAATGGGTGTAAAATATAAATTACAGCCGGAAATAGGGGATTTTGTTTTAGAAAGAAAAAAAGCAGAACCTAACATAAGCTGCCGGCAGCTGGCAACTTTAGTTTTGGACAAATTCAAGATTGAAATTTCTAAATCTAGTGTTAACTCTATTATAAAAAATGCCGGTTTAAGTATGCCGGTTGGCAGGAGGCAAAAGAAGAAGAGGCGTAGATTAGGGCCAGTAAATCTTGCTTTAGAAATTAAACCAGGTAGCCCTTTGGCAATAGTTTCTGAAGAACCAACTGAAATCCCCGTACAAGAATCTGTTTTACCCCCCATAGAAAAAGAAGCCCCAAAAGAACCTATTATACTTCCCGAAGAACCGCCAGAGGAGTCTCCAGCACCTCCAGTAGTAGAAATACCAGAACCTCCTGAAACGCCAGTAGAAGAACCAGCTCCAGTAGAGGAATCAGCTAAGGAAATTACGGAGACTCCTGTCGTCGAGCCGCCTGTAGAGAAACCCCCGGAGGAAAATATAGTTCCTCCCGTCGAGGAACCGAAAAAAGAGAAGCCCGTGGAAGAGTCCATAGAGCTTCTTTTGGCTGGTGGATTTCCTCAGAAAACTGTTGAACCTAATCCCGAAACTAAAGAGCCTCCTGAAACGCCACCAGAGGAACCTCCGTCACCTCCAGTAGAAGAAAAATCAGAGCCTCCTGTTGTCGAGAAGCCCCCAGAAGAGCCTGTAATAGCTCCTGTGGAGAAATCTGTGGAAAAGCCTATGGAAGTACCGTCTGTTGAAATTTACGCCGAATTACCCTCAGAGCAGCCCTGCACAGGCGCAATATTACTTAAAGCCGCTGATTGTTTAATAGGAGGCAGTAATTTTATTGCCGAATTGATAAAAGCTAGATTGATTCGAAGGGGAGACGAAGCTCTGCCTCTCACAGAGAGCCTTATCTATTTACCCTTATTCGAGGAAGAAATAGAAAAGAAAGAGATCCAAGAATTATGGGCGCTTATAGAAAGAAAAATTCCTGTAGATAGTATATTGCGCTATCTTAATGATTTACAAGTAGTTAACACTTTATTGCCGGAGATCTCCGACGTTATTTTTAGGGCTTGTCAAGATGTACGCTGTGTTAAAGTCGTCTTGTCAGATGAGACTACTTTTTATTTAGATGGGCAAATGTATACGGTCTGGTCATCGCCGCATATCCCCTATGATTTTTCCACAAGTACTCTTCAAATAAAGAGTTACATTAATAAATATTTTGGCAAGAATGCGCCTTTTATTCTTTCTATGGCGCCGGGTTATGATGCTCCTAATCGGGAATTCTTTGATTTTATGTCCAGTCTGGAATCTATAGAGAATCATGTTGAGCAACTGGTTCTTTATGGCAACAAATTTGAAGAAATAGAGACAATTCTTACTCCCAAAAATCAGAAGCATTTCTTTATTTTTGGATTATGGCCTTGGCAGTTTACAGGCTACCGTAAAGTAAAAACAGTGGGCGAGTTCAGAAGATTTACTTTCGAGGCCCTAAAGGAAGATTATTATCTCGCCGATATAGAGATTGAATTATTGCAACCTAGTACGCAACAATTAGTTACGTTAAGAGGATGTACTTTTAAGAAGGCCCTTAATGAAAAAGTTAGATTGATTATCCTGAGTAATTTTAGCGTCGAGCAGGCCAGCGCCGAAGAGTTGGCAAATATTTACCTTAACCACTGGCCTAATCTGGAGGAAACTTTTCAGGACTTCAGCCGTAAGATCGAGCTTTTCACTTATACCGCTGCCTCACAGCGTTTCTTCTCGACGGAGAATCTTGTTTTAAGCGAAGACGCCAGCCAAGATATAAAGAAATTTTTTGATTATTACCTAAAAGTTCTAGATTTATATGTTAAATGCCACTTTTTACCTTCTGGATACGAAGAGAAGGATTTTGCGACGATAAAAGAGAGCTTTTATAATTTAAAAGGCCAGCTCAAGAAAGAAGATGGCCGGGTCAAGGTGACTTTTAAGCCGCCTCAGGGGTATCCGTACTTAAAGGACTTAGAGTACCTTTGCCGCCGGATAAATGAAAGAGAGGTCATCTTCTCGGATGGGAAGAGGCTCTGGGTTTCGGTTTAGGAAACGCTTTCTTAAAGTAAGGGCACTGTGATTGACACTATATTGTACAAATGGTATATTTTATCTGGAGGTTTTTAGAATGCGTATGGCCGCTACCCGCGCACAGAGTATCGTAGAATATACGCTTATTTTTATTGCTTTTACTCTTGCCGTTGGTATTTTTATTGTCAAGACCCAACAGGGCTTTGAGGCGCATTTTCAGGATGCAGTAACACATATATTAAAATGAAAATAAAAGCGCAGTCAATGATCGAATACACAGTTTTAATTGCGGCGATAGCCGCGGCATTTATTGCCATGCATCAATATATTTATCGCTCGATGAATGCGCGCTTAAAACAGGTGCAGGATGAAGTTTATGAAACACCTGTTCCAGGGGTGGATATACCTAGCGTCCCTAAAGGTCAATAAATCCCGGCCCCGTGTGCAGGGCAGGATAAAGGAGGTGTTAAGATGTTAAGGGTTAAAAAAGGTCAGAGTACGTTGGAATATGTAATTGTCTTTACTGCTATCGTCGCTGGAATAATTATTTTTGCCAATACCGTGATGAAGAATAAGGTACAAGGTTCCTTAGAGGATGTAGCAGGCAAGATGGAAAACAAAGTAAAGAGCATAGATTTTGGTACCAAATAAGAATACCTTCAAGGAGGTGAAAAGATGTTGTCTAAGCTTTATAGCCACAGAGGACAAAATACAGCTGAGTATGCCATTGTTATTGCCCTTATAATCGGTGCGGTTGTTGCCATGCAGGTTTACGTCAAAAGAGGTTTGCAGGGAAGAATGAAAGATGCTACTGACTATGTCGCCACTGAGACTAGCCAGATCGGCGCCACAAAACAGTATGAACCTTATTATGCCGAGCAGGAGATGACTGCAGCGCAAAAGACTACTTCCACCGCAGAGATTTTAGAGGGTAACGAACAACAGAAAAAATCAGAGCAGACAAGTGAACGCACAGGTTATCAGCAATACAAAGATACATCTGGCCAAGATTAATAAAATTTAGGGGGGTGAAAAGATGCGGCTAAGATTGAATAAAAAAGCGCAGAGCACTCTTGAGTACGCTCTTTTGATAGGCGTAATCGTCGCTGGATTAATTGCGATGCAGTTGTATCTCAAGCGCGGATACCAAGGTAAACTGCGTGAATCTTCGGATCAGATTGGCGAGCAGTACTCTCCGAGCTACACAACCGGTAAGACTTCCATTACAAAAGAGAGCACTACAAAAGAGACGGTGCAAGATAAAGTAACGCGCACAGAATTCGTTGAGCCGGAGAAAGTGCAGCAAAACACCGAAGAACATACAGAGCAATTAGGCAAAGAGAATTTTTAATGAAACGCGGCCAGAGCATTTTGGAATACGCTGTTTTGATTGCCGTCATTGCGTCCGGACTCATTTTTATGCAGCTATATATGAAACGCGGTTTGCAGGGCGCATTGCGGGGCCAGAGTGAATCCATAGGGGAACAATACCGTCCCGGCCATACTGTTTCTACGCAAGAGAAAGAGGCCACTGTTAACACTACGGAAACAAGCGGTCTAGGTTTAAGTAGGACGGATAGGCAAGAAGTTACCAAGCAGAAGTCAGAACAGAAGGTAGCGAAATGAAAAGAGGACAGAGCCTTTGGGAATACGCCATGGTGATAGTGCTTGTGTCCTTGGCTTTTATTGCAATGAGCACTTATTTCAAGCGGGGTGTGCAGGGGCGCTTAAAAGATTTGTCGGATAGCCAAATTGCACCTGTGCAATACCTCTCCGGACAGACAAAATCAGACACGACTACTTCTACTAAAGCCAAGCAGGAAATACAAACTAATGCAAAGACCAGGACGACAACTGCTGAAGAAGAAACTACGCGTACTTCTACGGAACACAGCACAAGTGAGGGCTGGGAGGATTTATTGCCCAAATGATAAAAATAAGAGTTAACAATATAGCGCAGGCAACTACAGAGCTAGCGATATTCGGCTCATTAATTTTAGTCTGTTTTGCAATTTTAATTTCCTACGGCCAGAGTATGCAAGAGCAGCAGATCTTGCAGCAGCAGGCCTTTAGAAAAGCGCTCAAAAAAGCTTATAATGAGAATGCCTTTGTAAGCTATAATATCACTAAGAATCCGCGCACGGTGAATATCTTCGGAAATTATGGCGAAGGTGGCCGTGGCAGCGTCGGGGCAGGAGCTTCGGTAAACTGGTGTTTAGGCGAGTCGGCAGATAAAAGTTATTATCAGATAAACGAAGACGAAGTAGCAGTTGACGGTAATATTTGGGATGTGGAGACTCAAGCCGCAACTGCTTATAAAGGGCAGGAGACAAGGACAGAAGATGAAGTTGGTATCGCCAGCACAAAGAAAGCCAGTTTAACTGATACTATTACTACGCGCCTGAAAGTAGAAGGCGGCTCAGATGTAGTGATTACGCAAGGATTGGATTCTGATGGCCGTTATCGGCAGTCTGCGGCTGGGACCGAAGTTAATAAGGAGCAAGCATGGACGACTCCGCACGCAGAATAAAAGATACTGATGCGCAAGTAACTGTGGAGTTAGCATTAGTCTTTGTCGCTTTAATTCTTTTACTCTTTGGGATTTTGAAATTCTGGATTAATTTTAATGAAAACCTCGTCCAGAGACAACCACCATATAATGCCAGTCGTGTTACTGCTGGAAGTTCAGATCCGGGTCAATGGCCGGTTTCTACTCAGCAACCCTTGACTGAAAGTTCAGTGTTCGGAGGGAAATGAAAAATATATTTTACCGTCGGGAAGGTCAGATTGCTCCGCTTATGATCGCCGTAATCGTAATTTTGATTATGGCAATTATGGTGACGGTCAATATTGGTAAAGTCGGCCTCACCAAAACGCATACCGCAAATGCTGCTGATGCCGGAGCGCTAGCCGGTTCCACTATGCACGCAAATACTTTAAATAGCCTTGCCGATACAAATACCGCAATGATTGCGGATTATTTATCGACAGAAATCTTATTCCTCCTACCGCTTACTATTTGTATAAGAATGATGAGGTATATTGCTTACTTAGCTTTTATTGCTGCGCAAACAACTCAATATGTTTTAGCTTGGCAAAATGGAGCAGACGGTTATGAAAGCGCCAGAAGCGCTGCCTATCAATTTGCTTTTATGAATGCCGGGATTGATGAGGCAAAGCCCAGGTTATCCGGGGAATCATATGAGGCTTATCTAAAGAGAGAATCAAACTTTGGGCAATGGATGAAGGGTGAAGGTTACGAATCAGGACAGTATACTTGGACAGATAAGAATGGAAAACAAAATTCATTTACGGTAGACGTGGATGCTCCGGATTTCCCCGGATTAATACCTATGCCGATGGTATTAACGGGGCTCTATCTTGATATAATTTGGTGTATTCCTCCTCCTGTGTGTCCGGGAGCTATCGGAGCGTATATGGCTTGTGACGCAGCGGCATCATCGTCTCTCCTGGGCGAGGTGAAGTTATTAAACACATCAACTATTTCCTGTTGCGCTTGGATGTGGAATTTTAGAATTTATTTGGTTCCCATTGCTTGGATTGCTGGTATTGCTAAAGATAATCCCCAATTAACTGTTACGGCTACGCGTATCGAGCCAAACGCAGATTTAGGGTTGCGGGAGATGAAATACGGCAGCATTTCTTCTAGCGCACACTCCGAAGCAGCAGGAGGCAGCGTCGGGCCAGGGCCCAGCCCGAGCTACGACTCTTATTTAATTCCCGGAGGTAATTAGATGAAAAGACATATTTTGATTTCTATTTTCTATTTTCTATTTTCTATTTCTGTGGCAGGGGCAGCTATCTGGGAAGATATCCCGGCTTTACCACAGGCACAAAGAATAAAGCAGGAAGAAATTATGGTTAATAATAGCCCAGCGCAAACTACTATTTATTCTACTTTAGCCACACCTCAAGAAATAGTCGAGTTCTATAAAACAAAACTCATTAATTTTGGATGGAAATTAGAAGGGCAGACTAGCCAGCAAGGCATAGAAGTGCTCATGTTTTCTAAAGGAGATAAACTTTTGAATATTATGGTACAAAATATCTTGGGCAAAAATTTCATTACTCTTGCGCAGAGCATAAAGCCAGAAGGATTAGTAAAACAGGGATCTCCTTGTCCTGAATGCGAAAAGCTAGAGGCAGAAATAAAGAAAAAACTAGAAACATCTAAGGAGTTCGACATAAAAGAAATGAAGATTTCCGAAGGATCTATGCCAAAAACAGACATTCTCCCCAAGGATGATGCTCCGGGTAAAGATTTGCAATTTATCCCGCGTTATCCGGGTGCGGTGAGAGTAAATAATGTAGAGAGAAATAACGGTAAAAAGACAACGCTAGCATATTACACACAAGCCTCAGTCGGGGATGTACTTGATTTTTATCGCCAGAATATGTCCAATAATTATTGGAATTTGGAAAAAGAAATAGATTTTCAGAATTTACCCGAGGCATTAACTAAGGAAATAAACATTGATATCAAAGGTAAAAGTTTAGTCTTTAAAAGTCAGGTTGCCTCCTGTATAATAACTGTAACCGAAGAGCCGCAAAATAAGGCCACAATTATCGGCGTTAACTATAATGAGAAATAATAAAGCACAGTCTACTTTGGAATACGTAGCTTTAGTGGCCGCGGTAGTGGCCGCTATCATTGCTATGTATGCGCTTATTAATTACAGCGTCATGGGTAAATTCAAACAGTCCGCAGACGCCATCGGGCAGGGCGAACAATACGAACCCGGCGTAACACAGGTTAAATGAGGATAGATGGTTATACTTAAACTCTTAATTCTAGTTCTCGCCTTTCTTTCAGCGCTCCTTATTTTCAGTCAGGCGCATCCTTCCCTCCAAAAAATCTTAGAAAGCTGGCAAAAGAAAAGAGTAGACCAAATTACGCCTAAGCTGGACAATATGTTCTTGAATGTCCCTTTGCCCAAACTCATACTTTTAGATATCTTAAGCCCGGTTATACTAGGAGTTGCAAGTTTTTTCATCTTTAAAAGTATTGCAGTTGCAGCAATCGGAGGTGTTTTAGGATTAGGGTTGCCATTATTAATAATAAGCCAGCTGGAGCGGAACCGGAGGCAGAAATTTAGCCATCAGCTCATTGATGCCTTGATGGTTCTTTCCGGCAGCTTAAGGGCAGGGCTTTCTCTCTTGCAATCACTTGAGATTTTAGTGGAAGAGATGCCTAATCCAATCTCCCAGGAATTTAGTTTAGTCTTGAGAGAGAACCGCATGGGCGTGCCTTTAGAGATATCATTGGCTAACCTGAAGAGAAGGATACCCCTAGAAGACCTGGATTTAATTATTACCTCTATCTTAGTATCGAGGGAAACAGGCGGTGATTTAACCGTGACCTTTAATCAGCTGATTGTTACAATCAGGGAAAGGGATAAGTTACAGGGTCGCTTGAAAGCACTGACTGTCCAGGCAAAGCTGCAGGGTATAATCATGGGGGGGCTACCCGTGGCTTTTGCCGTCTTTGTTTATTCTTTTAACCCGCATTTCTTTGATATTATGCTCCAAAATGAAACAGGCCGTATGTTGTTGATAGCGGCGTTTGTGCTTGAGATTATAGGCATATTTTTTGTGTATAAATTTTCCAAGGTGGATATATAGGCTATGGAGATCATACTTTTAATATTTATATTTATCGCAATTGTCGCAGGCGTATATTTTGTAATGCTGCCGTGGGCCAAAAGAGATAACCGTATGCTTCCCCAGCGGTTCAAGGTAACACAATCTCCTTCATTGGGCTTGCGTAAGATTTTGCAGGGGGTGGCTAATATCATCAAGCCCCTGGAGAAGTTTCTTCCTGCGGCGGGAATAAATAAAAGGCTGATTTGGGCAGGTTCGCCTTTGAACATTTTAGAGTTTTTTGCTTTTAAATTTTTGATGATTATAGTTGTGCCGGTTGTTGGTATAGTGCTCTTTAAAAAAACTGATTTAATATCTCTTGTAATTTTTATCCTGGTGGGTTATTTGCTGCCGGATTTCTGGTTAAAACAGCAGATCCAAAAAAGGCAGCGCCAGATCAGCCGGGATCTACCTGCGGTAATTGATCTATTGACCCTTTGCGTAGGGGCAGGTTTAAATTTTATGTTAGCCATGGACAGGGTAGTCAAGGATTTCAAAAAATGTCCTTTGACAGCAGAACTCTCTGCTACATGGCAGGAGATTCAAATGGGCAGGACCAGGCAGGAGGCACTTAAGGATCTGGCCCAAAGAGTGGGGGTTGCGGAGATATCCTCTTTCGCCCGGACCCTTATTCAGGCAGATAGGATGGGTTCTCCAATTGGGGAAGCCCTGAATATCCTATCAGATGATATACGCACCCGTAGATTCCTGCGCGGTGAAGAGATGGCTTTAAAAGCGCCAATCAAGCTATTATTCCCTTTATTGTTTTTTATTCTCCCGGTTGTCTTAATAATTGTAGGTGGACCGGTTGTTCTACAGTTCATAAAAGGTAGCGGACTCAAGTTCTAGAATGTCCAATTTAATAGATTGGACATTTTTATATGTCCAATCTGAATAGGAAAATTCCTGTTATCCCATGCCAAGTGCCTGTTTACCAGACAAACAACGATTTAACTAAGACATAATAGAGTGTCCAACAAGCCAAAAAAGGACTTAATATACGAAATCCTTCCTCTTTGTTTTTAGGAGAATTTATGCGGTTTTTACAGACAGGTTTTAGTAGGTTTATAGCGCGTAATTTCACATCCAAAGACCCTTCCGAACTACCATTAAAATCAACGGCTAAGAAGAATGAAAGCGCTCCCTTCCAAAGGTAAAATTTTACTTGACAGGAGCTTGACATGTGTTATAATTTGAATGTATTAGTTAACAAAAATGTTTTTCTTTAAAGAGTTATTAAGTAGTTTACAAAAGACTTTAATAACAAAAGATGGAAAACAGAAGTAACATCAAAAAACTAATAGAAATATTATGGGGTAAGGGGAAACTCTGCCCTTCTATTTTTAATATAGGTAATGTAACACAACCAGCTACTGAGATGAAAAATGTAAGACCCGAATTCAAGTCTAGTTTTAAGACATGGATGAGAGTCGTGGCTTTCATCGTAGTGGCGGTTTTTTTACCTGAACAGGTAGCGCAGGCAATAGAATATGACCCGCGCGTGCTTTGGAATAAATCTGCTGCATACGCTCCGGCAAATCTCAAAGATCTTAGCCAAACCGATATCCCGCTTGCCATAAAGAATATCTTAAAAGACGTCTCCAATAAGCACGTAAACGCCATCAAGCTTTCACCGGAAATAACCATAGAATTGGAGAAGCCTTTAAATTTATCCAATGAAAGAATCGAAGAGATTTACAGCTGGCTTAAAGGCAAGCCTTGCGGTTCAAAGGCATTAAACGATTATTTGGCTTATGAGGGTACCCGCGTTGAAGAGCAGGATATCGCGGTTATGGCCTTGAGTATTGATATTTTAAACGGCGTAGTCAAGCCTGAAGGTAATCCTGAAGTCATCAAGAACTCACTTTTTGCTCTTGCCAAAGCCTCTGAATTCTTTGGCCATAGACTTTACCCCGTAAGAATCTCTGATTTAACGGCAAATCTCACGCCGTTTATTGCCCACTTAAAAGGCGACCACTATGTTTTAGTAACTAAAATTACCAATGAAAAAGTATATTACGTAGATGAACACAAAGAAGAATTTCTGCCCTTAGGAACATTTACCGGGCAATTCTCTGGTTATGCCTTAGTAGCTAATGCCAGCTTAGCCAGGTTAACAGATGCTGAAGCTAAGGTTGTTTTGGGTGCCCGTAAGCGCCGTGGCGAAGGTTTTGACTGGGGTGCATGGGCAATGCAGTTAGGCATAACAATTGGCGTTCAGGTTGTTTTGAGCGGGCTTCAATATGGCTATAAAGCAGCAGATTTGACCCAGATGACAAAGAACGGGGTTGATATAACAGGAAAAACTGCTACCGTTGCCGATAACGCATTCCGTATGGGGGGGCACTTATATTATAACGCTCCTAATATGCAGGTGTTTAGCCAAGGCTTAACCAATGCCTTTACCGCTTACAGTATAAATAAAGCAGTTGTAAATGTTGGCCAGTTTGCCGGCTGGGATCCTTCAGCTTCACGCATTATAGGCGGCACAATTAGTGGCGCAATGTTAGGCAGCGTAGGCGGGCTAGATAATATGATGACTTCCACTTCTACGTGGGGTAAAGTTGTTACCGGTGCTGCCACCGGTTTAGCTTATAGTGGAGTAAGTGAAATTGCAAGGCGCCAGGGGGCAAGTGATTCTATGGCTTCCTTAGCTGGTTTAATTCCGTCAGCGTTTATTGCAGGAGGATTAAACAGTTATTTCAATAAGGAGGGTTTCTTTAGCGGCGGTATAAACGCAATAACCGGCGACAACTTCAAATATAATATATTACCCACTATAGTCACAACTGGCACAGAAGAGATCTTAAGGCGTACCACCAACCTCGACCCGGCCTACAATTCTATGGTGGGTGCGGCAATGCGCGGGGCGATGGGCAGTTATGATAGCGAGGGAAAGTTCCAATGGGGCAATGCGATCAAACAGGGTCTTCTTGAAGCCGGGCTCTCTTATGGCACTGCTTATGTAGAGAAAAAACTTAATTTTGATAATCCTTTTATGGAGGCAGTGGTAGCGAATACTATCACCGCTGGCGTAAGAGGGATTTTTGCCAAAGATGTTGTAGGGAGCATTAGGAATAGTTGGAAGAATGCCAGTTTAAATACTGTTACCATAGGGGATTATAATCGTACTAGGAATCCTTCCTTTTTCGGCGACGTAACTTATTTAAATAATCTTTTAGATTGGTCTTATAACGCCTCATATTTAGGTTTTGGGCAGGCAATGGTCCAGTACGGCACTGATACGTATCATTACGGCTCAGTGGCAAATTTAAGAGACATAATACAGTCCTCAAAAAATCTTTCTGGATTTCTTGGCTTGCCTAAGAAAGATCTGAATTTCCGCGAGAAAACAATCTCCGCGATGATTAATCTGCCAGCTTCTCCTTTATTAAATAGCTTCTTAGATAAGAATACGCTTGGCCTGGATAATGATTTAGGCAAAGGGTTTGGTATTAATGATGATCGCTTAAAAGAGATTAGCGAGAAAGACAAAGATTTATTAGCTTCATATCTTAATCCTCTGAAAAAAGATTCCGTTGAAGGGGTTCTTCTTAAGAAATTTGATATTGATGAAAGCCGCCTCGCCCAGATTACACAAGAGGGCAAAGATTTAATACCCCCAGTTCCTACCAAGAGAGAGTTTTTTGCAAAAGACCCTGTTTTCGGTTCAGAC
>JALOCE010000135.1 GCA_023227925.1 Candidatus Omnitrophota bacterium | reverse complement strand
GGCCGCATATTATCTGCCTTAACGGCGTGCAGCAATCTATGGCGATGTGGCATAGTTTTGTCTTGCGTTACGCCCCGCACTATCGGGTAGTGCTCTTTGATTTTCCTAATCAAGGCAAAGGTAAGGTCGTTTCAGGGCCGATCTTTGTCACATTGGATGAGCAGGTGGATATCTTGCGCGGGGTAATAAAAGCTACCGGGATAAATAAGAATGTTTCGGTATGTTCCGCTTCCTGGGGAGGGATAGTCGCCATGGCGTTTGCCTCGCGCTATCATAATGAAGTAAAGCAATTATGTTTAGCCAGCCTTGGGACAAAAGCCAGTGACGCGATGGTCGAGACTATTAAAAAAGGCTTCCAGATAGACCCGAAAGACAGGCAAAAAATGGCTGATATATTGATAGAAAGCTTTGGCCAGAACCTTCCTGATAATGTTAAGAATAAGATCGTCACCCAGTTCCATGCTATGAGTCAGGAGAATCTGCGCGCGTTTTACGAACATGGTTTGTTTGTGGTGTCGACAAAAAAATTAGGCGATTTGATCAATCTTTCGAATATTAAGGCGAAAACATTCTTGATTTACGGCGAAAAAGATACGATCATCGACTTGGAAGATGTAAAATTTCTTGCTTCTAAAATCCCTCAATGCGAGGTTAAGATCGTAAAAGGCGCAGGGCATTTTCTACATATGGAGCGGGAGGATATTTTCGATGTTTATGAAGATTTTCTGCCGATACCTCCTCGGCCATAGGGCCCCGGAATAATTTAAGGATCAATTTTCGGTATTTCGTAGTATAATACTTATCTATGATTGACTTTGTCGTCAGAAAATTCTCTATTCAAGACAGAGCCAGGATACGGGAGATAAGCTGCGCTACTTCTTTTCTTGGGCTGTCGAGAAGAGGGATTTTTACGGACGATGAAATCCTTGCTGACTCCCTGACTTTGTATTTTACGGATTTCGAACCGGATTCTTCTTTTGTTGCTGTTTCAGGAGGGAATGTCATCGGGTATATTACCGGGGCAAAAGATGTCAAGCTTATGGATAAAATAAATTCAAAAATTTTCCCGCGTATTTTTCTTAAGGCATTCAGAAGAGGCCTATTTTTTCGATGGGTAAACTTAAAGTACTTTTATTATTCTTTGCGCAGCCTCTTAAGAGGCGAATTTTCCATGCCTGATTTTTCCAGGGACTACCCGGCCACGCTGCATATTAATATAGACAAAGACTATAGAGGGCAGGGGGTAGGCGAGAAACTTATTGAAGAATACTTAAGCTACTTAAAAGTGAGCCAGGTAAAGGGAGTGCATTTCGGCGCGCTCTCTGAAGGGCCTAAAAGGTTTTTTACGAGAACGGGATTTACGATGCTCTTCCAGGGCAAGAGGACATACTTTAGGCCTTATTCAGGCGAAGACGTAAATTTCTATATCTTTGGGAGAAAAATATAGATGGAAAATGGGACCGTAATAAAACCAACGTTAAAACAGCGCATTATCGGGCTTTTTAAGCTGCATAGTAGCCCTCCTGAAATAGCCTTAGGTATAGCCATAGGCGTTTTTATCGCGATACTTCCCGTATATGGTTTGCATACCATTCTGGTCATTGTCGCGGCGTTTTTGGTCAGGCGGGCAAATAAAGTCTCCATTTTTCTGGGAACAAGTATCTCCACTGTCCTGACTTTTCCCTTTATTACCTGGGGAGGATATACTATCGGCAGATCTATGCTTGGCGATCACTATCCGCCTTTGACTTGGTCTTTCTTCCGGTATTTTGACTATAAAAAATTACTGCACTTTTACTATCCTTTATTCGTCGGAAGCGTTGTTCTGGCTTTGATACTGGCGGTAATTTTTTATTTTATAACGTTATGGGCCGTAAAAGCGGTAAGAGAGGCAAGGTTAAAATCCGGAAAGGTTTCTTCCGTTGTTTTATTAGTTATCATTATTCTCTTTTTCTTTTCAGCAGCTCATACAGTCAATGCTGCTGAATATGCTGGCGAAAAAATTATCTATGCGATCTCTCCTGTCGGAACGGCAGAATATGGCGATGAAGGTTACAGTGATCTCAATGGCAAAAAGGTCCAGTTTACTACCTTCAAGACATCTGCGCCCGGCTTCTATGATCAGGAGAATATCTATTCTGACCCGGAAACCTTTTTGCCGTTGCGGGTGGAACGTTTTATTTCGATTTTTTTTGGGAAAGAGCATATCATCGAGGAATACTCTCCCCAGAAGAATATGCTGGAGATAACAAAATTTGTCAATGATAAGAAAGTAGAGGAGTATAAGTTTGAAAAAGACGGCCCTATCCATAATGCCGTTATTTTGCCTTTTTATATACGCAGAGTTCCTGATCTTGGTATCGGCTGGTCTTTTGTCGCCCGGGTACCTGAACAATTTAAAGTGACCTTGGCATCGATAGATGTTGTAGAGGTGCCTGCCGGGATTTTTGAGGCATATCATTTTACCAGCGAGCCTGCGAAATTTGAGATCTGGATAAGCAAAGATGAATATAGGATCCCCATAAAAATCAAAGGGATAAACGGGCTTAGCTATACGCTGTTGATGAAATACTATTATCCGAAGAAGTGATGATCAAAGGAGGCCTTTAGATGAAGATTTTCAAGGGTTCCGCGTTAATTATCCTTTTTATGTTTATTTTCTCTTACGCTTATGCTGAAAGTTACACAACGCCGGTTATGAAAGAAGAAGCTAAAGATGAAGCCAGCGTTGAGCAGCAGGCACAAAAGCAACAGGAGCAAATAAAAGCAGATAAGGTCTGCATCGGAGAGGATTGCCGCAGTAAATGGCCGAGCTTCAAGTGCGTGATTTACGATAACCGCCCTGTCGGAGAGACAGGAGATGAGTTTTGCAGTAAAATAAATAAGACCTGCGTAGATGTTTCTATTGGCGGCGGGCAGAGTTTCTTCGATGAATGTTCTGTCCCGGTGAACGCGGTCCATAAATGCCGCTGCTGTGGAGTCGAGTAATAAACCGGCAGCATTGACAAGGATAGATTAAAATCCCCGCCTTTTACAGGAATCTCCTAAAATAAAATGGGAAATTTAAATTTTACCTTATTATTTGATCCGCTTTCATTATTTTTTCTTTTCGTTATCCTTATTATCACCCTGCCTTCAGCAATCTATTCTTTTGGTTATCTCAAAGAGGAATATTCTTCCGCTAAGATAATCCTTGCCTGGGTTTTGTTAGTCGCCTTCGCGTTATCCATGGCCATGGTAGTGACCGCCGGTAATCTCCTTGTTTTCCTTGTGTTCTGGGAGATCATGTCCCTGGTTTCTTATTTCCTCGTAGTCTTTGACACTACGCACGAAAAATCTATTTCCGCAGGCACGATCTATATCGTCATGACGCACATAGGCACGGCATTCTTAGTTGCCGCATTCCTGTTGATGTATAACCACGCGCATTCATTCGATTTTGTCGCCATAAAAAATGCTTTTTTTACAATGCCTTCCCAAACTAAAAATATTATATTCCTATTGCTTTTGATTGGTTTCGGGACTAAGGCCGGAATAGTGCCTTTACACATCTGGTTGCCTTATGCCCATCCGCAGGCGCCAAGCCATATTTCAAGCATTATGTCAGGCGTTATGATCAAGACTGCCATTTACGGGATAATCCGCTTTGCAATATTCATTCTCGGCGTAAATTCTTCCTGGTGGGGAATATTGGTCTTGATCCTGGCGATCATCTCCTGTCTCGTGGGCGTTATTTACGCGCTTATGGAACATGATATCAAAAGGCTCCTTGCGTACCACAGCGTGGAAAATATCGGGATTATTTTATTAGGGGTAGGCTTGGCGATGTTTTTTATAAGTATAAATATGCCGTATCTGGCTATCTTTTCCCTGATAGCCGGTTTGTATCATTTGATAAATCACGCGATCTTTAAAGGGCTTTTGTTTTTATGTTCCGGGAGCATTTATAAAGCAACAGGGACGCGGGATATCGAAAAATTAGGGGGCCTGATCAAAAAGATGCCGCAGACCGCGGTTTATTTTTTGATCGGGGCAATGGCGATTTCCGCGCTTCCGCCTTTAAACGGTTTTGTCAGCGAATGGCTGATCCTGCAGGCATTCTTTTTAGGGGCTTTTAATGTAACGGGGGGGAGCAGGCTTTTTCTGGGGATCTCTGCGGCAATGCTGGCTCTGACAAGCGGCCTGGCTGCTGCTTGTTTTGTTAAAGCCTTTGGGATAACCTTTTTAGCCGAGCCCAGAAGCCGTTACG
>JALOCE010000134.1 GCA_023227925.1 Candidatus Omnitrophota bacterium | reverse complement strand
ATGATCTCAAAAACCAGAAAATGGGCGTATGCGTAGGTACAACTATGGGCGAGTCGCAGATATTGATGCAATTGAATGATGCCTGGATCCATAAAGGCATAGAGGCGATAGACCCGGATCTGATCTGCAAATATCCTGCTAATGCGCTTTCTTTGAATCTGGTAAATGATCTGGGTTTAAACGGGCCAAGTTATGTTATTCCTACTGCGTGCGCCGCGGGGAATTATGCTATTGGCTATGCCTGCGACCTGATAAAAAAAGGCGCGGCAGATAGAATGTTTGCCGGAGGCACAGATGCTTTTTCGCGCCTTGCCTTTATCGGGTTTAACCGCCTTTTAGCTATTGCGCCGGAAAAATGCCAGCCTTTTGATAAAAACAGGAAAGGGATGATGGTAGGGGAGGGCGCGGGTATGCTGGTCCTGGAACCGCTCGAAGCTGCCTTAGCCAGGAAAGCGAATATCTACGCGGAAGTTTTAGGGTATGGTTTAAGTTGCGATGCGCATCATATGACTGCTCCTTATGCGCCCGGTATTGCCCGTGCCATTGGAAAAGCGCTTAAAGAGAGCGGGCTCCTGCCGCAAGACATCGATTACATTAATGCCCATGGCACAGGCACGCCGGCAAACGATAAAGAGGAATGCGCGGCGATAAAGGCAGTCTTTGGGGAACATTCTAAAAAAATATTGATCAGCTCTATAAAATCCATGTTAGGCCACACTATGGGAGCGGCCTCCGCGATCGAAGCGATCGCCTGTTGCCTGACGGTTAAAAATGATATTGTCCCGCCCACGATCAATTACCAGACGCCCGATCCGGAATGCGATATTGACTGCGTCCCCAATGCCTCCAGGCAAGCCAGGATTAATATCGCTTTGAATAACGCCTCGGCTTTTGGCGGAAATAACGCCTGCCTTGCCCTCAAGAAGATCTCTCCAGCCTAAATAATTTTATTCATTTTAAAATTTTATGATATAATAGACAACTTATGGAAACTGCCAGCCCTAAAAAATACGATTTCTTTTTTAAAGGCACCAATAATAAAGCCGTGCTTTTGATCCATGGGATTACCGGCACGCCTTCGGAGATGCGCTATCTGGGCAACTACCTGAATAAGGCCGGCTTTACCGTGCTTTGTAATACCCTGCCCCGGCACTGCAGTTCTTTAGGCGAGCTTAAGAAGGTTACCTGGCAGGAGATAGCCCAGGCCTGCGCCGAAGACCTCAAGGCCCTTAAAAATGACTATCCTTCGGTTTTTATTGCCGGGCTTTCTATGGGCGCTTTAATGGGGATGCACCTGGCGTATAAATTTCCTTCCAGCGTATCGGGCATTATAGCTTTAGCGCCTACGGTCTTTTACGATGGCTGGGCATTGCATAAAGGTAAGATATTTTTGTATGTTATCTGGCACGTCCCTTTCTTAAGGAATTCCATAAATATAAGGGAGGGTTGGCCGTATGGGCTGAAAGATGAAATAATGAGGGCAAGCATAGAGCGTTTCTATAAGAATGCCGATGCGAATAAGTTTGATAATAAGGTTTTATTATTCGGCAGCCCATTTTTTCCGTTGGCAAACCTTTACCAGCATCACTGTTTTAGTAACGTAGTAAAAAAAGAACTCTCTTCTGTTAAAGCACCCATCCTGATAATCCATGCGCAGGAAGATGATATGACCAGTATTAGAAATGCGCGCTATGTCCTCAAGAATATCGCCTCGCCAAAAAAATCCCTGGTAGTCTTAAACGACAGCTACCACATGATTACTATCGATAAAGAAAAAGAAAGAGTAGCGCAAGAGGCAATAAAATTCTTAAATGGAATATGATGCCATAATAATAGGTGCAGGCGTTGGGGGCCTGGCTTGTGGCCTTAAGCTATCCTGCGAAGGGAAAAAAGTCCTTTTGCTGGAAAAACAGCCTTTGCCCGGAGGTTTTGCCACGACCTTCAGCAGAAAAGGTTTTATTTTTGAGTCGGCTGTGCATTGCGTGGATACATTGACCAAGACAGAAGAAATAAGGACTTTTATGGATGAGTCCGGGATCACTAAAGAGATAACTTTTATCAATTTAGATGATTTCGCGCGCATCATTTATCCGGATTACGATTTTGTCGCTGATTTTAAACAGGATAATTTCATAAGCGTCCTGAAATCAAATTTTCCGCAGGAAAGAAAAAACATAGACAGGTTTTTCCGCGCATTCGATAAATTCCACCGGCAGTTTGAGAGGTTCAATCATTCGCGGCTGCCCCTCGGCATAAAACTTCTGATAAGCCCTTTAGCCTATCCGATGATCATCAGCACATCCATCAGCACAGCAGCGCAATTTGTCGATAAATATATAAAGGATGCCAAGCTTAAAGCGATCGTTACGGACATCTGGCGTTTCACAGGCCTTCCGCCAAGCAGGCTCTCGGCAATATATTTCTTGTTGGTCTTTGAGTGCTATTATTATAATTCTACCGCCTATGTAAAAGGCGGATTTATCAAACTTTTCCAGGCGATGGTAGAAAGGATCAAGGAGAGCGGCTCAGAGGTGAGGTTCAATACTAGCGTTGTAAAAATAATTACCCGCGATGGTAAAAGAGTAAAATCCGTGGTCACGGATAAAGGCGAAGAGTTTAGCGCCAGGACAATAGTCTCTAATGCCAATGCCATTGATACCCTGACTAAGATGCTGGATGTTGATGCCGTTAAAGAGGAATATGGCAGGAAGCTCGCATCCCTGGAGAAATCAGTATCTGCTTTCCAGATATATTTAGGGTTAAGCGTCCCGGCAAAAACATTAGGCATGAATCATTCTATTTTTTCCATAAGTAACGCTTATGATCACGACGAAAACTATAATTATTCTATGTCCGGAGATTACGACAGGTGCTCTCTGGAGCTGGTCGATCATGCGCAGATCGACCCGGCGCTCGCGCCGCAGGGGAAGGGGACCCTTTTGATCATGACCCTGGATAATTACGCGAACTGGCGCGATCTTTCAGAGGAGCAATATCAGGCAAAGAAAAAAGAAGTAGCAGATAAATTTATCAAACGCAGCGAAAAATATCTGCCTGGGCTTTCAAAGTATATCGAGGTCATGGAAATAGCTACTCCCAGGACAATGGCGCGCTTTGGCACGTCTCCGGAAGGGGCGATCTACGGTTTTGCCCAGACGATCGGGCAGTCAGGCATCAATAGGCTGGCGCAGGAGACCAAAGTAAAGGGCTTGTTTTTGGCTGGCGCCTGGACCATGCCGGGCGGCGGCGCCCATGCCTGTTTTCTTTCCGGGATAATGGCAGGGGAGTTAGCATCAAAGTATTTAAAATAGGATGCATCCACCTATCGTCAATGATAAGGCCAGGAATATTTTTTTCTTGTTATGCTTGTTTGCGCTGGGTGCGTTTTTACGGCTTAACAATTTAGCCGAACGTTCATTGTGGACGGATGAATTTTTTACGCTTTTTCAATCCAGCGGCCACGCGGCCGATATAAAAAATCTTTTAGATCCTCTCTCAGGGCAGCATGCCCCTGCATTATTCAAAGCCAGGGATTTTAAAACCTTCCTTAAGAATGACTCTTCAAAGAATATCCAGGACGTAACCAGGGGCTTACTCTATACGGATACGCATCCGCCATTATATTTCTGGCTCATGCATATCTGGATGAAGGTATGCGGCGATGGGGTATGGGCGATAAGGTTTTTTTCTGTATTGGCGGGATTAGCCTGCATATTATTGGCTTACCTGGTGGCTGTTTATCTTTTTAATAAAGAGATAGCCCGTTTTTGCGCTTTATTTGTGAGCGTATCTCCATTTGCGGTAAGGTATTCTCAGGAAGCGCGCTCTTATGCCTTGATCATGGCCTTGGGGTTGTTATCCTGTTTTTTTATTTTGCGCTTTGAAAAATATAATAAGAAATCAGATATTTTTTATTTTGCTATTGTAAATACGCTGGGTATTTATACGCATTATTTTTATGCCTTTGTGGCTTTGGCCCAATTCATATATTTTACCATTGCCCATCGCCGGGACGACGCAAAGCTTAAAAAATTCTACCTGGCTTTTTTGGGATCGCTCTTATTGGTATCCGGATGGGCCATCCCGGTTCTTTTAGAGGGGTACAATTTCCGTAATATAGAATGGATATTCGGATTTCCCGGGATACTTAATAAGATAGGCTATCTTTGCACGGGCGTTACGCGTTTTCTCCTGATATTCGACAAGCCCGTAATGTTGCAGTCTTTTCTTCTGGTAACAGGCATATCCTGTTTTATTTATATT
>JALOCE010000133.1 GCA_023227925.1 Candidatus Omnitrophota bacterium | reverse complement strand
TTTATTACGACAAGGATGCGGATTTAGGCTTATTAAAGGATAAGACAATCGCGATCATCGGCTATGGTATTCAGGGCCGCGGACAGGCATTATGTTTGCGTGATTCGGGATGCCGCGTAGTTATTTCGGAATTAGAGGGGATACCCAATTTTGAGCAGGCAAAAGCAGATGGATTTATACCTGTTTCTGCGGCTGAAGCAGCTAAGGCAGGCGATATTATCCAGATACTGACCCAGGATCACATTCAGGCAAAGGTTTATACCGAGAGTATTAAGCCGAATTTAAAAAAAGGCAAAGCCCTTTGTTTTTCTCATGGTTTTAATATCCGTTTTAAGCAGATAAAACCGCCGAAAAATGTTGATGTCTTTATGATCGCGCCCAAAGGACCGGGTGCTTTAGTCAGGCGTATGTATGAAGAGGGTAAAGGCGTGCCGAGCTTAGTGGCAGTATTTCAGGATGCCAGCGGCCAGGCAAAACAATTAGCCTTAGCCTATGCAAAGGCTATCGGCGCAACGCGCGCAGGAGTTATTGAAACTACTTTTGATGAAGAAACTGAGACCGATCTTTTTGGAGAACAGGCAGTCCTCTGCGGTGGCGTTTCGGAACTGATCAAAGCAGGCTTTGACACATTGCTCGAAGCTGGCTATCAGCCGGAGATCGCTTATTTTGAAGTTTTACACGAATTAAAACTGATCACCGATCTTATTCAGGAAACGGGTATCTCAGGGATGCGCCGTCGCGTTTCTAATACCGCCTGCTACGGAGATCTAAGCCGCGGGCCGATGATCATTACCGAGAAGACGCGCAAGACCATGAAAAAGATCCTTAAAGATATAAAGAGCGGAAAATTTGCCCGCGAGTGGATCAAAGAGAATGAAATCGGTAGGCCGAATTTTAATAAACTTCTTGCAGATGGCGATAATCATCAGATCGAAAAAGTAGGCAAGCAGCTACGGGAGATGATGCCCTGGATGAAGAAATAATGTCCCGCTCAGAGCGCGGGAGGAAATAAATGGAAAAAATAATTATATTTGATACGACCTTAAGGGATGGAGAGCAGGCGCCCGGCGCAAGCCTGAATCCTGCGGAAAAGCTGGAGATCGCCCACGTGCTTTCGGATTTGGGCGTGGATGTGATTGAAGCAGGTTTTCCGATATCAAGTAAAGGCGACCTGGAGTCGGTGCAGCAAATCTCCAAAGCTGTAAAAGGCCCTGTGATTTGCGGCCTGGCCAGGGCGATTAAGGCTGATATGGATGCTGCGCATGAGGCCTTAAAATTTGCCAAACATCCGCGCATCCATGTATTCCTGGCGACTTCTAAAATCCACATGCAATATAAATTAAAAAAAGCCGAAGATGAAATACTGCGGCTTGCCGTAGAGAGCGTGAAATATGCCAGGAAATTCTGCCCGGATATAGAGTTTTCTCCGGAAGATGCCTCGCGCAGCGAAAGAGAGTTTCTCTTCAGGGTCATTGAGGCGGTCATCGATGCCGGGGCCGGCACCGTGAATATCCCCGATACTGTTGGTTATGCCCAGCCGGAAGAATTCGGCAGTTTAATAAAAGCCATAAAAGAAAATGTAGCCAATATTGATAGAGCCGTTATTTCTACGCATTGCCATAATGATCTGGGCCTGGCTGTAGCCAATTCCCTGGAAGCAATAAAAAACGGCGCGCGGCAGGTCGAATGCACTATTAACGGGATCGGCGAGCGCGCGGGAAATGCCTCCATGGAAGAAATAGTCATGGCAATCAAGACGCGTAGGGATCTGTTCAGCGGCCTAGAGACGCAGATCAAGACTGGTAATATTTATAAGGCCTCGCGGTTAGTGAGTAAATTAACCGGTTTTGTGGTTGCCCCCAATAAGGCGATTGTCGGCGGCAATGCTTTCAGGCATGAGTCCGGGATACACCAGGATGGAGTCCTGAAGGAGCGATCGACATATGAAATCATTAAACCCGAAGACGTCGGATTTACCGGGACAGGGATTGTCCTGGGAAAACATTCGGGGAGGCATGCGTTGGCTGAAAGGTTGAAGGAGTTGAGTTTTGCTCTTAGCCCTGAACAACTGGATAAAGTAAGCATACGTTTTAAGGCCCTGGCCGATAAAAAGAAAAATATTTTCGATGATGATCTTATTTCAATAGTAGAGGATGAAACCAAACTTATTAAGCCGGTTTGGAAGCTGGAGAGCTTTGTCATAACTTCAGGAACAAATATCACTCCTCTTGCCCAGGTCAGTTTAAAATATAAGAACAAAAAACTTTCTGCGCAATCTTCCGGCGACGGCCCGGTAGATGCCTGTTTTAAGGCCATTGATAAGATCACCGGCACGAAATGCGAGCTGCAGGATTATCGCATCGAGGCCGTTACCAAAGGTAAGGACGCCCTGGGCGAAGTCAGCCTGAAGTTGAAAGCCAAGGGCCATGTGGTCACCTCGCGCGGTTCAAGCACTGATATTATTGAATCATCGGTAAGGGCATACATTAATGCCTTTAATAAAATAGAGAGTCTCTAGGGAACAGAAATCCATATATGCAAATCTATGGCCTAATCGGCTATCCTGTCAAACACAGCCTCTCCAAGAAAATGCAGGAAGCGGCATTTGAAAAAATAGGCATGCCTGCAGAATACAGATTAATCCCCGTAAGCCCTGAAGAACTAGAGGATTTCCTGCTGCGCGATAAAAAGGTCGCTGATGTCAACGGCCAGCTGTTTTCTGTAAAAGACCTATCCGGATTTAATATCACCATCCCGCATAAAGTAAAAGCCAGGGAGATACTGGAAAAAGAATTCCCTTTTGCTCAAAGCTCTTCTGTGATGGAAGAAGTTTTGTATTATGTGCAATTATCCGGAGCTGTTAATACGGTAAAAAGAAGCGCCGATAAATTAGAATACCGCAATACCGATGCCCTGGGGTTCATGGAATCATTGAAGAAAGGCTTGAATTTCAGCATTCAAAATAAAAATATTTTACTTATCGGCTGCGGAGGCGCGGGCAGGGCGGTTATCGCGGCCTTAAGCTGGAAACAAAATAAAGTAAAAAATATTTATATTACCGATATTAACGATGAGGCTATAAATTCCGCAAAAGGATATTTCCAGGGGCTTGGTTTTTCGCACTTGGATAATAAATTGAAATTCATCCCGAATAAAGACATCCCTGATTTTATAGAGAGTTGTGATTTATTGGTCAATGCCACGCCTTGCGGCATGGAAGAGAATGATCCTTGCGTAGTAGACGAAAAAATAATCCGTAGGAATCTCGCCGTATTCGACCTTATCTATAATCCCAAAGAAACAAAATTATTAAAAATAGCCAGAGAAAAAGGCGCTGCCGCGGTTAACGGCCTGGGGATGCTTTTATACCAGGGGGCGCGCGCCTTTGAATTTTGGACAGGGAAAAAAGCGCCTATTGAAGAAATGAGAGCAGCACTAAACGAAGGAGTAAAAACCCTATGATCGGAAATATAATCGTTTTTCTTTTCGGCTCTATGGTGGGGAGTTTTTTAAATGTCTGCATCCACCGTATGCCTTTGGGCGAATCAATAGTCTGGCCGCGTTCGCGCTGCCCTAAATGCAATAAAAAGATCCCCGGCTATGATAATATCCCGTTTATAAGCTATATCATGCTTGGGGGGAGATGCCGTTTCTGCAAGGAGAAGATCTCTTTCAGGTATTTCTTAGTCGAGTTATTGACCGCTATCATGTTTGTGGTGCTTTACCAGCGTTACGGCTTAAGTTACGATTTCTTTGTTTTTATGTTTTTTATTTGCAGTTTGATCGTTGCTACTTTCGTGGATATAAAGCACCGCATTATACCCGATGAGATATCCGTAGGAGGCATTATCCTGGGATTTATATTGAGCTCTATAAGAGGATTCAGCCTCGAACCTTTTAGTTATAATTTCCAGCCTATGCTTAATTCTTTCCTGGGCATTATTGTCGGCGGAGGGATAATTTATTTAAGCGGAGCTTTATTTGACCTGGTTTATTTTAAACTTTTGAAGAAACCTCCTGTGCAGGGTGAGACCACATCCATGGGCGGAGGAGACGTGAAGTTATTGGCGATGATGGGGGCATTTATGGGTTGGCAAAAAGCGGTATTGGTTTTTTTCCTCGCTCCATTTTTCGGAGCGGTTATCGGTATCGTAAATCTTGTTATCAAAAAGGACCATACTATACCTTACGGGCCGTTTTTATCTATGGCGGCATTCATTTCTTTGTTCTGGTCGGATAAAATAATCTTCCTGATTTTCGCAAGATGAACCTC
>JALOCE010000015.1 GCA_023227925.1 Candidatus Omnitrophota bacterium | reverse complement strand
TTTTAAAAACCGCAGGTCATTCTCGAAAAATAACCTGATATCGTTAATCCCGTATTTAAGCATGGCGATTCTTTCTACACCCATGCCAAAAGCAAAGCCTGAATATTTCTTAGGGTTATAGCCTACGTGTTTAAAGACGTTGGGATGGATCATGCCCGAGCCTAATATCTCCAGCCACCCTTTTCTGCCGCACACAGAACAGCCTTTACCTTTACAAATAATGCAGGATATATCTACTTCCGCGGACGGCTCGGTAAAAGGAAAGAAATGCGGCCGAAAACGCATTTTG
This sequence comes from Candidatus Omnitrophota bacterium, assembly GCA_023227925.1. GTDB lineage: Bacteria > Omnitrophota > Gorgyraeia > Gygaellales > Profunditerraquicolaceae > JALOCE01. Next base: position 24,781 of record JALOCE010000015.1, on the reverse strand, counting down.
ATATCCTGGCCGAAAACTGCCCTGGCGAAAGATTCTAAGACGCCTTTTAAATCGGAAAATTTTATACCCTCATCTACCATAAAACCCTCGATCTGATGAAACATAAAAGAGTGGCTGGCATCCACCGCATCCGGACGATAGACTCTCCCCGGGACAACCACTGCCAAAGGCGGTTTGGATGATTTCATGGCACGAATTTGCACCGGCGAGGTGTGGCTGCGCAATAAGAGATGTTGAGCATTCTTCAAATAAAACGTATCGAAGGCATCCCTTGAAGGATGTTCCAAGGGGATATTCAAGCCTGTAAAATTATTATATTCTGTTTCGATTTCCGGGCCCTCTACTACCGAAAACCCCATGCGCATAAAAATATTGCATATCTCGTCTATGATCTGGGTTACCGGATGCAGGCGGCCTAAATCTTGAGCAATGCCCGGCATGCCAATATCGCCAAGGAGAGAAACACCCTCTTGTTGTTTAGGGCTGATCGATCTTTGCCTTTCCTCGATTAGGTTTGAGATTTTATTTTTTAAGGCATTGGCTTGCTGGCCAAGGATGCCCCGCTGTTCCGGAGGCAGGCTGGGGATAGAACTGGTGAGCTGGGCAAGAATACCTTTTCTACCCAGGTATTTCACCCGGAATTCTTCCAGGGCTTCGGGCGAATTAATATTCTGTATATCGGAATCTACTTGCGTTTTAAGAGACTCAATATCCATATTAAACCTAATAATCCCAATAATATAATTGCGAGGTTTTTCTTGTCTATGTTCGGCCTTTCATTTAAAAGCCTTCCCGAGCCTATCTTTCGCACAACCTGAGCATGGATATCTAAATCACCGCCGTGCTCCGGGCAGGCACGATTAAAGATCCCCGTGATTTCTAAACCATCTCCAATCGACTTATAACTACCCATATATTTTATCTCATCGGCAAAAACAGACTTCATCCAGATACTCATGGCATTCTGCCCGTCAGATACATTTACCCAGGCAAAATCTCCCCTGCGCATTACGTCGCCGATAACCTCGCCTTCATAAACCATCATCTTGCCATCATAGCTATTGGCATGTTTAATCAAATCAGTGCTGGAAACAGGCTGGGCATAGCAAGTCAAATTCAAAATCCAAAAAACAAATAGCAGAATAATAAACAAGAATACAAAATTTTTAATTTTTATGCTCATTTTCCTTTTATTATCGCGACGAAGAATCCGATTAAGACAAAAATAGACATAAATTCCAAACGGCCAGCCCACATCTGAAAGATATAGGTCAATTTAAGCGCAGCCGGCATGCTTACCGCGGTAATACCGCAGGATAAACCTACATTCGCTGCTGCTGAAGTAGATTCAAATAAAGACTCTAAAAAGGGATAGCCAAAAAACATCCCGATAATAGCGCCCAAAATATAAAGTACCAAATAGCAGAGCGTAATCATAAGCGCCGCCCTTGCCGCCTTATCTTCTAAAAATACTTCTTTGATGTGATGAAATTTCTGGACGATAATCGCACCCTCAGGCAAAATTATCCTCTTGGTATCCTCTAAGAGGGCCTTAAAGATAATCCCGATACGCAACATCTTGATCGCGCCTGTCGTCGAGCAAACCGCACCGCCCAAGGCCATGGCGCAGATTATGCCAAATAAGGCAAGGTGATTCCAATCGTTAATAAATTGTGTGGCGTATATCGTCTGAAATCCCGTGCCGGTGTGGCCCGAGACGAGTTGATAAAAACCTTTGCGAAAGAGCATTATTGCTCTCGGATATATCCCTGTTTGAGCAAGCCCCACCGCCGTAATAACAAAAGTAATCATGATGGCGATAAAAAGAGTGATGGTCTCGATATTTTTGCGTATCTCCCGGCGATTGCCCATCCAGATATGATAGTGAAGCTTAAAATTAATCGCGCCTAAAATCATTATCGTGATGGTTACGATCTCGTAAACAAAACTATGATAATACAGTATGTTTTGTGACTGCGGGGCAAACCCGCCGGTATCAAAAGCAGCCATAAATATGCAGGCGCCGTGAAAAAAGGAATTTACGGGTTTCATCCCGTCTAATATGCCGACTACGCCTAAGGCAAGAGTGCCTAAAACAAGGTAAACAATGCTGACCAGCCAGATAAACCGCGATGTCTGGACGACATTCGGCAGAATCCTTTCGTCCCGCGCTTCTCCTACATACATCTTAAACGCACCGGAGGCGCCTTTCACGAACAAAGAAAGCGCGACGATGACAATGCCCTGGCCTCCGATAAACATAATCAGGTGCCGCCAGAGATTATGCGTATACGAAAGGTGGTCGAGATTCTGCACTAAAGTTAATCCCGTAGTAGCAAAACCGGACATGGTATCGAAACAGGTGTCCAGAAATGACTTCCAGTGGCCGCTTAAATATAGTGGTATGGCGCCCAGCACCATCGCTACTAACCACGTCAGGCTCACCACGATCATGCCCTGCATCCAATTCAGATCTTTTTCAGTATAAAATAATCTGGTGAAGAGAAGACCGAAGATCAAAGTTATTTCTGTGGCGATTAAAAAATCCAGGGTGGGATTTATTTCCTTAAACCCGATGCCCACAATAACGGGGATGAGCATGGTCAGCCCCAGGCCGATGATAATCCTGCCTAAATAATAACCAATGATCTTAATATCTTCCAGGCGGGGCTTAAGGATCATATCTTAAAAGTCAATAAGAGGCAGACGATAAACGCTGCCAGCATGATAAATAAAGTATAAAAGACCTCAATGGTAATACCCGCTAGTATTTTGAAAGGAAGTTTGAAATTCATCTTATAATTGTCCGGCTAGTAAATTTAATAGCTGCGGTTCGTTGCCGATAAGAGTCAGGGCGATCACGTCGTCTCCTGGCAAAAGAATGGTATCTCCTTTAGGAACGATCACCTCTTCGCCCCTTACAATAGAAACCAAGACCGAATCAGCGGGTAATTTAATATCTTTGATCTCTTTGTTGATGGCGGGAGAATCCTCTGGTAAGTCCAGCCGCACGATAGCCAGCTTTCCACGCTTAAAACTCATCAAATTGACAAAATCCGAAAAGGAGACTTCCTCTTCAATGACCTTGGCAATAATCTTAGTGGAGTCTACCGGCACATCAATGCCTAATTCAGAAAAGGTGTGTTCGTTATCCGGATTATTGACCCTGCCTACGGTGCGATGGACATTAAATCTTTCTTTGGCTAATTGGCAGATGATCAGGTTATCCTCGTCGTCGCCGGTGACTGCGGCCATTACATCCGCGCGCGCAATGCCCGCTTCTTCTAAAATACGGGGATCGCAAGCGTCGCCGTTAATCACTAAAACCTCTAAGTCCTTGGCTATCTCTTCGCAAATCGACTTGTCTTTATCTATAATGCTTACCGTGTGCTTACTCTGACAAAGCCTCTTGGCCAAAAAATAACCCACCTTACCTGCGCCAACGACTATGATATACATTGGGCACCTCTATTTTTTATAGATGAATTTTTCCCTGATCTTCTCGAGGCTGGCTACCTTTACCACCGCCATTAGTTTATCCTTGTCTTTAAAAGCCGTCGCGGGCTCTGGGATGATGACCCCGTCCATCCTGCGTATGGCCACCACTAAAAATTCTCCGGCCATATTTACGTCGGGAGCGGTTTTGCCGATAAGGTTATCCTTGACCTCGATCTCGATAACACCCAAATCCTTGCTTTCAATCAAATAACTCGAAAAGCGGCTTTCAATAATCTTATCTCTCAACATCGCTGCAAAAAGAATAGTCCCGCTGATGATATCCAAGCCCAAAGCAGCGTATATGTGCGCACGCTGCGGATCGTATACGCGCGCAAGCACCTTGGGGACTTTGAATATTTTTTTGGCTACCTGCGCAGAGATAAGATTTGTATTATCGCCGTTGGTTACGGCGCAGAAAACATCTGCTTTTTCAATACCTGCCTGTTTGAGTAATGCTAAGTCAAAACCATTGCCTACCATGGTCACGCCGTTAAAAGTACCGCCCAGGCGGTCCAAAGAATCCCGGCTTTTATCGATGACTACCACGTTATGGCTTTCGTTGGATAATAATTTTGCCAGTTCCGAACCTACCCTGCCGCAACCGACTATTATCACATACATAATAACCTCTTACTTTTTGATTAAATCTACCAGTTTTTTAAACGCGTGGCTGTCTTTTACGGCGAGGTCTGCTAAAACCTTCCTGTCTAAAGTAATCTTGGCTTTTTTCAGGCCATTCATAAACTTGCTGTAGGTAATACCGGCGGAGCGGCAGGCGGCATTAATACGCGCAATCCACAACCGGCGGAATTCTCTTTTTTTATTGCGCCTGTCGCGATAGGCATACACCAGTGCGTGCATCAGGGCGCGGCTGGCCTGCTGATATTGCTTGCTGCGGTCTCCCCAAAAACCTTTTGTCTTTTTTAACAGTTTCTTCTTCCTCTTGCGCGTAGCCACACTATGTTTGATCTTAGCCATAATTTCACTCCATTCTTTATTGGATTAATTATTCATTAAACCGTTTTTCCTATTTACCGTAAGGCAACATCCTCTTAAAATATTTTATTTCCGTCTTGTTCTGCAACGTAGCGGACCTTCTTAATTTCCTGATCCTCTTTGTTTTTTTACTGGATGCCAGATGGCTCTTGCCGCCCGGATTATATCTTAGCTTACCGCGTTTACTTAATTTAAATCTTTTAGCTACCCCTTTTTTAGTTTTTAGTTTACCCATTTGTCTTCACTCCGTCTCTTGTTGGTATTTATTTCGGCGCAAGCACGAAAGACATGATCCTGCCTTCCATATTAGGTTCCTTTTCCACTTGCCCGTCGTTCTGCGTATCCATAATAAATTTATCTAAAATCTTTCTACCAAGGTCCAAGTGCTCCATCTGCCTGCCTCGGAAGAAAAGATTGATCTTCACTTTATCTTTCTTTTTTAAGAAAGTGACCGCCTGCTTGACTTTAGTATCGAAGTCGTGGTTATCGATATTGGGCTTCAGACGGATCTCTTTGAGCTTCCCCTGTTTCTGGTGTTTTTTGGCTTCGCGTTCTTTCTTCTCCTGGTCGTATTTAAATTTACTGAAATCGATGATGCGGCAGACCGGCGGGACAACCCCAGGCGCTACTTCCACCAAATCCAGCTCGGACTGGCTAGCCAAATCCAAAGCCCTCTGTATTGACATTATGCCCAGCTGATTGCCGTCCGGGCCGATAAGCCTTACCTGCGGCACGCGAATCTTTTCATTGATGCGGATAAATTTTTTTATAGCAACCACCTCCTTCTGTTTTGTTGAACCGTTTGATTTCTAGCTAACTTTATTTTTTATTTCTTCTTTGATTTGTTTTATAAATGCTTCTTGCGTCAATACCCCGGCATCGCCTTTTCCTTTTTTCCTTACCGAGACGCTTTTTGATTCTGCCTCGCGCTCACCCACTATTAAACAGTAAGGTATCTTATTTACTTCGGCGTTTCTTATCCTTTTATTCAGGGTTTCTTTATGATCATCTATTTCCGCGCGTATCGAATTATCTTCCAGCTCCTTTTTAACGCTTAAAGCGTATTCCATCAATGAATCTTTTATAGGGATTACTAAGGCCTGCGTCGGAGCTAACCACAAGGGCAGCTCGCCATTGTAATGCTCCAAGAGGGCACCGATAAAACGCTCCAGGCTCCCCAGGAGAACGCGATGCAGCATGATCGGCTGCCTTTCTTTCCCTTCGGAATCAATATAGGAAAGATTGAATCTTTTCGGCAACGCAAAGTCGCATTGGATAGTCGCGCATTGCCACTTCCTGTTTAAGGCGTCTTTTAATTTGATGTCGATTTTCGGGCCATAAAAAGCGCCGTCTCCTACATTAATATCATACGCTAATTTTTTCTCTTTTAAAGCTTCTTCTAACGCTTCTGTGGCCTGCTGCCAGTCTGCTTCGGAGCCGATATATTTTTCCGGGCGCGTGCTCAATTCGATGCCCACCTCATTAAATCCAAAAACCTTCATCGTATCAAAGACAAAATCAATAATGGCTTTTATTTCATCGCGTAACTGCTCCGGCAGGCAAAAAATATGCGCATCATCCTGTGTAAAACCGCGCACGCGCAAGAGCCCGTGCAAAACCCCGGCTTTTTCATGACGATAGACCGTACCTAATTCGAAAAATCTTATCGGCAGGTCGCGGTAACTCCTCATCTTGGATTTATAAATCAGTATATGGCCCGGGCAATTCATCGGCTTTAAAACATACTCTTTCTCGTCGATATTTAAGGTGTACATGTTTTCTTTGTAGTAATCATAATGCCCGGACGTCTTCCAGAGCCCGGCCTGCATAATATGCGGGGTAATGACTATCTGGTAGCCGCGTTTTAAGTGTTCTTTTTTCTCGTAATCTTCGATGAGCGTGCGTAAAAGCGCGCCCTTAGGATGATAAAATACCAATCCCGCGCCTGCTTCTTCATGATAAATATCAAAGAATTCTAATTGCGGCCCTAATTTTCTATGGTCGCGCTTTTTGGCTTCTTCTAAATTTTTTAAATAATCATCCAGCTCTTTCTGCGTCAGAAAACAGGTGCCGTAAATCCTCTGCAGCATAGGGTTGGTCTCTATCCCATGCCAATAAGCTCCGGCAACCGACAGTAATTTGAAAGCCTTGATTTCGCCGGTTGAACCCACATGCGGGCCGCGGCACAAATCTATAAAATCTTTACCTGTCTTGTATATAGTGATCTTGGTATCGACTAGCGCCCGGATAAGATCCAGCTTGTAATCCTCGCCCATCCTGGCAAACAATTTCAAGGCCTCTTCTTTGCCCAACTCTTCTCTGGTAAACGGCTCATTCTTGGAGATAATCTCGCGCATCTTGCGTTCGATATTGACTAAATCCTCGTCGCTAAACGGCTCTTTTTTATCAAAATCATAATAGAATCCGTCTTCAATAGCCGGGCCGATGCCCAAGCGCACCTCCGGCCAGAGCTCTTTTACCGCTTCCGCCATTACGTGCGAACAAGAATGTCTTAAGGTATTTAAGTCCATTTGCTTTTTAGTTTTTCTGGTGGGCCCAAGAGGACTTGAACCTCTGACCTTTGCGATGTCAACGCAACGCTCTAACCAACTGAGCTATGAGCCCAAAATTTCATGGGCAAGGAGGGAGTTGAACCCTCACGACCTTACGGCCAAAGGATTTTAAGTCCTTCGTGTATGCCATTCCACCACTTGCCCGATGCAAAATTCAATGGAGGCGGCAAGCGGATTCGAACCGCTGTATAACTGTTTTGCAGACAGTTGCCTTGCCACTTGGCTATGCCGCCAAATCTAAAAAAATTTTTTAATTTCTTTGATTATCGTCTCAACTTCCGCCAAGCAGCCCACGCCCATCTTGCCACAGGCAAGTCGCCCTTCTCTAGGCGCTATAAATTTATACCCTAAAGACTCCAATTTCTTGATGTTGCCCTGGGTGATCTTATTTTTATACATATTCTCGTTCATCGCCGGGGCGATTAAAACCGGGGCCGTGGTCGCAGAAACCACACAAGTCAATAAATCATCACATATCCCGCCTGCGATTTTACCGATGATGTTGGCGGTTGCCGGAGCGATCAAAACCAGATCTGCCTTATTGGCCAACGAAATGTGCTCTATTTCCCAGGCCTCAGGCGTATCAAATAATCCGCGATAAACTTTATTACCTGATAGGCTCTGGAAAACAATAGGCTTGATCAACTCTTCCGCTTCGCTAGTCATGACTACACTGACAGAAAAACCACCTTCTTTAAGCCTGCGCACTAACTCACAGGCTTTATAAATGGCGATACTGGCAGTGACGCCTAATATAATATTTTTCTCTTTCATCGCTTCACTAATCTTTTATGATTTTTTACACTTAACTTTGGCTTCGGCAATTTCATGCAGGGCTATAGTAGAAGGCTTCATGGATGCAACCACGTCCACCAGCCTGGGTTGGCCTTCGGCGATCTCCAAAGCCCTCTTTGATGCCAGGATGACCAACTTATAAATAGAACCATTGCTCTTATCCAAAAGTTTCTCTAACGCTACATATGCCATTGGCTACCTCATTTTTAGCTAATTGCTTAGTCTGCCCAATACAATATTCTTTAATTCTCCGACGCTCTTCTGTAAACTCTTATTCACCAGGCGATAATCGTATTTCCTGGAATTACGCATCTCCTGCCTGGCAAGTTTTAAACGCTGCCTGATCTCTTCTTTCCTGGTCCTGCTGCACCGCCCCTCTATTCTCTTCTGCAGCATTGTTAATGAGGGCGCGGCCACAAAAATTGTTACTGTATTCCCAGGATAAAGCCGTTTTATTTTTAATGCGCCCCTGAAATCCAGGCAAAGCAAGATATTCTTGCCTTTCTTCAGCTGCTTATCTATATGGTCCTTGGGGGTGCCGTAATAATAACCTAAATACCGTGTCCATTCAAGAATTTTTTTTGCTGAGCGCAGTGCATTAAACTCGTCCCTGGTGATAAAAAAATAGTCTTTCCCCGGCTCCTCAGCAGACCGGTGAGGCCGCGTGGTAAAAGAGGTTGATTTTACCAGTTTATTTTTTAAATCCCTGCCATCGAGCAGCCTGTTTACAAGCGTAGTTTTTCCTGATCCCGACGGCCCGGAAATTACAAATATCAAGCCTTTGATTTTTCTATCTTTTTCTTTCACTACTCTATATTCTGTACCTGTTCGCGTATTTTCTCGATCTGGCTCTTCATCTGCACCACCCGCGCAGAAATAGAAGCAGCAAAAGTCTTGGCTGCCATAGTGTTAGCTTCACGCTGCATCTCCTGGGCGATAAAATCCAACTCTTTGCCTATGGGGCCGTTCTGAGAGATCTTGTTTTTAAAATTCCCGATATGGAATGCCAGTCTTTCCATTTCTTCCGTGATGTCTGTATTTTTTAAGAAGCTCGCGCGCTCTTCGTCTGTATTGATCTTGTCTAGCTCGTCCTTAAGCGCTTTTTTAAATTGGGTTTTGACGATATCCAGGTTGTGCCTAAGTGTTACCGATCTCCTTTTCAAATGCACATAAATAGCGCGGCCTTCCTTCTTGCGCGTTTTTAGCAGTTCCTCCAGCGCAAGCTTCAAAAGAGCCCTTAAGACCGGCCAAAGGCTGTCTTTAGAATACTTGTTTTCTTCCAACGACAAAACACCAGGCAGGTTTATCAAGGTATTGATGCTGGCTTCATCGCGTATACCGAATTGCTTTTTGATAGCGCTTACCGTCGAGATATAATTTTTAAGCAGCGGTTTATTGATAAAGACCTTCTGCTTTGTCCCGCCTATAATGTTTACCGCGCAGGTTATACGCCCTCTCTTGATCTTAGTCTCGATATCTTTCTTGAGCCTGTCTTCGAGAGATAAAAGCCCTTCCGGCAAATGCAATACCGTCTCTAAAAATTTATGATTGGAGCTTTTTAATTCGACGCAGATTTTGCCTAAGGCGGCGATGCTTGTTTCTCTTGCACCAAAACCAGTCATGCTTTGCATATGATTAAACCCTCTTACGCCCAGACTTTTCTTTTACAATTTTTTTCTGCCGTCTCTTTGGCAGGATATAAATCTACGATAATCTCTTCGGGTTGAAACCAGAGCTTTATCTCTCTCTCTGCCTCTTCTTCGTTGGAAGAGACATGAATTACATTTTCATACACTCCGGAGGTAGTAATCCTGCCGTAAGAGCCGCGGATAGAAGTCGGCTCTGCCTCCTCGGGATTCGTGCTGCCTGCCAGTTCTCTGCATTTCTTGATTGCGTCTTTCCCCCAATAAATAAGTGCCATGACTTTACGACGGTCGTGCAGCTCGCCGCGCAGATATTTAATCAGCTCCGGGAAAAAAGGTTTATCCTTCAGATGTTTATAATGTTCCTCGGCCAGATGCTGAGGAACGCGCACTATCCTGGATGCTACAATCTCCAGTTTCGTCTCGGAGAGCCGGGTCAAAATATTCCCGGTTAAAGATTTTTTTAGCCCGTCGGGCTTTATGAGAATTAAGACTGCCTGGTTCATGATTTTATTTCTCCTCTTAATATCTTTGCGATTCTTTCCAAGTCTTCCTGGGAATAAAATTCGATAAGGATGTGCCCTCGTTTCTGTTTCTTGGTGATCCTTACTTTGGTGGCAAGAAGATGCTGCAGTTTTTCTTCTAAAACAGAAATGTAAGGCTCCTTTACAGACTCCCTCATCCGGCGCTTGCCTAAGCGCGGCCGGTGCGCCTTGATAATATTTTCTAATTCTCTTACGGATAGATCCTTAGAGATAATTTCCTGTGTCAACCGGCGCTGCTGGTTGCTATCTTCTATTTCTAGAAGCGCTCTTCCGTGGGCAAAAGAGATCCGCCCTTTCTTAATCTCCTGTTGCACTTCTAGCGGCAACTTCAATAAACGCAGGGTGTTAGTAATGCTTACCCTGGCCTTACCTAAAACATCGCTGATTTTTTCTTGCGTAACTTCAAATTTATCAATAAGATACTGATACGCATGCGCTTCTTCAATGGCATTCAATCCTTGCCTCTGGATATTTTCGATTAAAGCCAATTCCAAAGAATCGCGATCCTCAACATTTTTGATAATTATTGGTATCTCCTTTAAATTCAATAGGTTAGCAGCACGAAGCCGCCTTTCGCCGGCAATAAGTTCGTAAGAATCGCCTTTACGTCTTACCAAGAGCGGTTGGATCACTCCTTTTTCTTTTATAGATTGCGCCAACTCTTCTATGTGTTGCACGTCAAATTCTTCTCGGGGTTGAAATGGATTAGGCTTGATTTGTCCAGTCTGGACATAAATAATCTCATCTTTATGTCCTGTTTCTTTTTCTGGGATTAAAGCGCTGATCCCTCTTCCTAAGGCTTTTCTTTCCATCCTACGCTCCTTCTGATATTTTCTGTGCAGAAATCGGCATTCCCAATAATTCCTTACTTAATTCTTCATATTTCTGCGCTCCCAAAGATTCTTTGTCGTAAAGAAAAATCGGTTTGCCAAAACTCGGGGCCTCGGTTAATTTAATGTTCCTGGGGATAACAGTATTATAGACTTTTTCGTGGAAATGATCTCTTGCTTCTTGAATAACCTCTTTGGTAAGATTGGTGCGGTAATCCGCCATAGTCAATAATACGCCTTCAATAGCTAAATTAGTATTAAGATTATCTTTCACAAGTTTAATGGTATTATTGAGTTGCGACAATCCTTCCAGAGCATAATATTCGCATTGCACCGGGACAAGAACAGAGTCTGCGGCGCATAATGCATTTATCGTCAGTAGGCCTAAAGAAGGCGGCGAATCTACCAAAATAAAATCAAAATTATTCTTTTCTTTTGCCAGCGCCCTCTTTAACCGGTACTCTCGGCCTAAAGCACTCACTAGCTCCACTTCCGCGCCCGTAAGATCCAAATTAGAAGGCACTAACCAAAGATTGTTGATTGCCGTAGACTGTAAGGTTTCTTTTATCTCGATCTCTTCAAGTAAAACATGATAGGTGCTCTTTTGAACATTATGCTTATTTATGCCCAAACCACTGGTGGCATTGGCTTGTGGGTCTAAATCTAACAGCAAAACCTTCTTACCCAGAACAGCTAAATAAGCAGCCAGGTTAATAGCGGTAGTAGTTTTACCTGTACCGCCCTTCTGATTGCAGATGGCAATAATTTTACCCATTGAAATCTATGTAGTTGCGTTAACGTTCCACGCGGAACTGATCCCTTTGCCTACCAATTATTATCTAAAATTTAACCAAATTGTCAAGTATTTTCTTTATTCTTAATTACGCTAACTCTGACTTTGGCTGGCTTAGCTCCCGGCATTCCGAAGAGGCCTTTTACCTCCTCGGATAGCACTTCAATTTTTACCTTATTGCGAGGAAGCTTTAATTCCTGAAGCGCTTTTTTAATTGCCTCTTCTACTGTTTTGCCTTCGACTTCAATACTTGCTTTAGGTGTCATTTTGCTTGATTAATCCTTACTTGATATACTAACATTAATATGCTATTGACAAACCAATACAGAACTAAGCCCGAAGGCATACTGTAGAAAATAACACCGAACATAATCGGCATTATTATCATCATCAACTTTTGCTGCTCAGCGCTGCCGCTGCTCATGTGCCCCATGGAAATCTTTTGCTGCACAAACATACCAATAGCCATCAATATCGGCAAAATATTTATATCACTGCCGAGGAATGGTAAAGGCTTTGGCAAGATAAATAAACGATCCGGCTCAGACAAGTCTTTTATCCATAAAAATGCTGCACCCTTTAAAGAAACAGAGCGGATCAAGGCTTGATAGAGCGCGAAAAATATAGGTATTTGTAAAATTAAAGGCAGGCATCCTCCAAAAGGATTAACCTTATGCGTCCGGTACAACTCCATAATCTCTTTGTTTAACTTTTGGGGATTATCTTTGTAGTTTTTTCTTAATTCCTCTATGCGTGGCTGTAATACCTGCATTGCTTTCATTGAACGCATCTGCTTTAATGTCAATGGGTAAAGAATAAAATAAACAATTAAACTAAGAGCAATAATAGCCCAACCCCAATTATGAAATAGCCCATGTAAAAATTCCAGCAATTGTAAAAGAATCTGTGAGATAAAATCAAAGGTGCCATAATTTATAACAGCTGCCCATGCCGGATTAACAATATTAATCAATTTTAAATCTTGGGGCCCGATGTAAAGATGAATTTTTTGTCCAATCTGCTGGTGCGGTGCAATAATTATCTCTTTTGAAGTTACACCAACCTCTGTTTCTTGCAGGCCGCGCTTGCGTATAAAACCAGTCCAACCATCTGACTCTGGCTCAAGAATGGCGCAAAAATATTGATCGCGTGAACTGATAAATTTTGTTTCCGGGAAATCCAGGGGCTTACGAGCATTGGCATTATGACGTATGATCTTTTCTTTTGTGGCCACGGTTATGTCTTGATAGCGCGCTTGGATGTTTTTAGGAGAGGTATCCAGGGTCTCTAGGATTAGGGGGAGGCTCATCTTCAAATCCTCTTTGGACAAATTTAAAACCTCAATCTCTAACCATATGTCGTACCTATCTTTAGAAAAAATAAAACGTTTAATAATCTTTTTTGTCTGATCTTCATGCACAAAAATTACCGTATTAGGCGAGGCGCTTTCTTTTTTGAAAATTAGATTTTTATCCCCTAACAATAAACCATTTCCCAGGGGGAATCGATGAGACTTATAGGATTTAAATTCTACTTCTTTGATTGTCGCTGCGGGTTCATTGAAGACAACCTCAGAATCTGCTCTAGACAAATTAAATAAGGACTCTGGCTGTTTTTCTTCGGTTTCGGCAAGGCTAATCGTAGTAGCCTCTTTTGGAACAAGGGGCTGCTGAGGATTCTCTTGCGCAACTTCTTTATTATCAACGTGTTGCGTCGTAGAGATAAAAGCTGACCAACTTAACAGAACCACTAACGAAAGGGCTATAGCTAAAACAAAACGCTTTTCCATAGGATATACTCCGTTTCCTTAAAATAAATAACGCGGTATATGCTTAGTCAAAAAATTACACTAAGGGATCGTATCCGCTTTTGCGCGAAAAGGGGTGGCAATGCAGCAATCTTATTAGGCCCTTATATACACCTTTTAAAGCACCGTATTTTATTATTGCTTGTTTTGTATATTCGGAGCAGCTGGGCGAGAAACGGCAGGCGCAAGGCAGCATCGCTCTTATATGCTTTTGGTATATGTCCAGCGGGCTAATAATTATACGCCTTAGCATCAAATACTAAGTCTTTTCCTGCCTGTTTGGCGTCGGCGACGCAAAACCTTCCGGCCCGATTTCGTAGCCATTCGTCGCCGGAAACCCTGTTTCCGCTTGCCTACAATTTTAGTGGGCGTCTTTAAATTCTTTTTCATCTTTCATCCTTTTTTGTAGAGTGGGTGTTAATTATAACATAAAGTCAAGCTTAGTCAACTAAAACTATTTTGTTGACCCCGCTAGAAATTATGGTATATTACCTGCTATATTTCACGGGGCGGACTGGTACATAAAACATTGTGTAATAGTGCCCGTTTACGCCTACGCAGGCGATCTAAGGGATATAGCTCGCCTAGCCGGAGAGTAATTCGGGGAGGGCTTTATCTTTTTTACTTGCAAGGGGATTTTTCTCTGGTATAATAAATAGCAAATAAAATTCTCCTCAAAAAAAATGATTTTCCACAGATTTATTCAAGATGTGCATAAGCTGTGGATAACGAAGTAGAAGGTTACCGTGTCTCCCATCGACGTAGCGACAATCTGGAAGAAGACAGAAGAGTGCCTAAAAGAGAGGCTCGGGGCTACTACTTTTGACACCTGGATCGCCCCTTTGACAGCCAGGCAAAAAAACGAACACTGTATTGCCTTGGAGGCTCCGGATGATTTTTTCAAAGACTGGGTAGCCAAGCATTACGGCCAGCTAATCCAGGAGACCGTAGGAACATTCGCCCAACAGGCTATCATGGTCGATTTAGAGACTAACCCTTTAAGCAAGCCCGCGGCCGATGCGCTCAAAAAAGCAGAGAAGGCCCCGGATAAACATCGCCATCTCCCGGAAACGTCTAACCTGAATCCTCGTTATACCTTTGAGAATTTCGTAATCGGCCCATCTAACCGGCATGCACACGCCTATTCACTGGCCGTAGCAGACTCCCCGGCAAAAGCCTATAATCCTTTATTTATTTACGGCGGCGTGGGCCTGGGCAAAACACATCTCATGCAAGCCGTCTGCCACCATATTAAGAATAAAAGCTCCGGCGCATCTAAAATCTGGTATATGCCTTCCGAGAGATTTACCAATGAGCTTATCGACGCTATCCAACATCATTCTATGGCTGGCTTCAGGCAGAAATACAGAAACGCGGATGTCCTGGTAATCGACGATATCCATTTTATCGCAGGAAAAGAATCCACGCAGGAAGAATTCTTTCACACCTTTAATACTTTATATGACGCCCATAAACAAATTATTATATCGTCGGACCGGCCGCCGAAAGAAATAGCTAATCTACAGGAGAGGCTTGTATCGAGGTTCAGTTGGGGGCTTACCACAGATATCCAACCCCCGGACATAGAAACGCGGGTAGCCATCCTGAAAAAGAAAGTAGAAAGAGAGCCTGTTTCCGTGCCGGACGAAGTAATCTTTTTTATCGCCCAGCTGATCAAAACCAACATCCGAGAATTAGAGGGCGCTCTTATCCGTACTATTGCCAATTCTCTGCTGGAGGAAAAACCCATAACCCTGGAATCTACAAAAGAGGTGCTGAAAGATCTCTTGAAAGAACCTAAAAAATTAATTACCGTGGATTTTATCCAGCGCTGTGTCGCGGAAGAATTCAGTATGTCCCTGCAAGAGCTAAAGACTAAGAGGCGTAACAAAACCGTTGTATTGCCCAGGCAGATAGCCATGTATGTCAGCAGAGAACTCACAGAATTGTCCTTACCTGAAATAGGGGAATTTTTTGGCGGCAAAGACCATACCACAGTATTACATTCATACAATAAGATCAAAGAAGGAATAATCAAGGACGGGACCTTAAAAGATAAGGTAGAAAGAATCATACAATTTATTAAACAATAAATCCAATGGTTATTAAAGGCTATCTTTTTTGTTAAAACAAAGTGGGGCAACACTTATAGAGATTTCAACAGGTACGCAACTACATTACTACTAAGACTATATATAAATCTTATTATTATAATAATAAAAGGAGTCTCTGATGAAATTTAAAGTTGATAAGGAAGTATTGGGTAATAGCATACAAACCGTACAAAATGTAATTACATCCAAAGCAACATTACCTATACTTTCTAATATCCTTATGGAAACACAAAAAGAGGGCTTGCGGCTTACTGCAACAGATTTGGACATTGGTATAAGTTGTGTAATACCTGTGAATATCCAGGAAGCAGGTGCTATCACTATTCCGGCGAAAAGATTCGGGGATATAATAAAAGGATTGCCCGGTGACGATGTGAGCGTGAATACCAAGAAAAATAATTTAGTCACCATAGAGACAGAATCATGCCAGTTTAAGATAATGGGGTTAGCCTCTGAGGAATTTCCCGTGTTGCCGACCTTTAAAGATACGGAAGTGATCAAGATAGAACAGGTAAACCTGAAAAGGATGTTGAACTTGACTTCTTTTGCGGTTTCTTTTGACGAAACAAGGTATGTGTTAAGCGGGATACTTTTTAAAATCCACAAAAATAAAATTGTTTTAGTAGCCACGGACGGCAAGAGGCTGGCTATTATGGAACAGGAATTAAAAGGGAACATCGATAAAGATATACAGATTATCGTGCCTATCAAAACCATCCAGGAGTTAATACGCAACTTAAAAGACGAAGGGGAAGTTTCATTAAGTTTAGGATCTAACCAGGCCTTGTTTGATTTAGGGACGGTGGTGATTATCTCGCGTTTGATCGAAGGTGAATTCCCGGATTACCGGCAGGTAATACCGCCCGTATCAGAAACCAAGCTTTTATTAAAGCGGGAAGAATTCCTGTTAGCTGTAAGAAGGGCCGCTTTATTGTCTACGCCGGATTACCAGGCGGTCAAATTAGAAGTATTTAAAAATAAACTGGTGGTTTCAAAATCTACCCCGGATGTCGGGGAGTCGCGCGAAGAACTATCCATAGGATACCAGGGCAAAGAAATGGTCATTGGTTTTAACCCTGTATATTTAATAGATGTGTTAAAGAACCTGCAAAATGAGAGCATGGAGCTGGAGATCACCGACGGTGAAAAGCCCGGGGTGATCCGCGTGAACGGTTATGTTTATATTGTGTTGCCGATGCGCCTAGGCTAAAAATGGAAGCGATCAAGGATACGATTCAGAACGTAATAGAGAGCCTGGCGGCAAAACAATTGGATGTTGAAAAGAACGATCCCCAGGGTTTATTAAAAAAGCTCTTGACAAAAAAAGAGCTAGAGCATATAAAGTGTAATTATTTCAAGAAGGGCACCTTAAGCGTGAATGTGGATTCTTCTGCGTGGCTCTACAGCCTCATGCTGAAGAAAGAAGAATTGTTAGTGGCTTTAAAAAAAAGATTCAACACCCTGAAAGATATTAGTTTCCGCGTCGGAGACATAAAATGAAAAAGGCAAAGTCAAAAATAACCAAGCCTGCTCTGGGGGCACCCGAAGAGCCGGCTAAAAATAAGACTTACGATGCCACCAATATTCAGGTGCTGGAAGGCACTGAAGCGGTAAGGCGCAGGCCCGCGATGTATATCGGCGATACCTCTACAAGGGGCTTGCATCATCTGGTCTACGAAGTAGTGGACAATAGCGTAGATGAATCGCTGGGGGGATTTTGTGATACTATCGGCGTAGTGATCCGTCCGGACAATAGCGTCAGTGTTATCGATAATGGTAGAGGTATACCGGTAGATATTCATAAGACCGAGAAAAAGCCGGCTGTGGAAGTGGCTTTGACTAAGCTACACGCAGGAGGCAAGTTTGATCATCGGGTCTACAAGGTTTCCGGCGGCCTGCACGGCGTAGGCGTTAGTGTAGTGAATGCGCTTTCAGATTGGCTGGAGGTAGAAGTCAGGCGCGACGGTAAAATTTATCACCAGCGTTACGAACGCGGCAAGACTGTTTCTAAGCTTACCACGATCGGCAAAAGCACTACCACCGGTACAAAGGTAACCTTTAAGCCGGACAAAACCATCTTTCCTAAAACAGATTTTTCATACGACATATTATCCCAGAGATTACGAGAGCTGGCATTTTTAAATAAGGGCCTGAAGATAAAACTTGCCGATGAGCGCACCGATAAAGAAGCGGTATTCGAATTTGCCGGTGGGGTGGTTTCTTTCGTGGAATACCTGAATAAAAATAAGAATCCTTTGCACAATAAAGTCATCTATTTTCAAAAAGACCAGGATGACATTATTATAGAAGTGGCCTTGCAGTATAACGACGGTTATGCAGAGACACTGTTTTCTTTCGCCAATAACATCAACACCATCGAGGGAGGCACGCATCTGTCCGGTTTTAAGTCCGCACTTACGCGCGCCATTAATCAATATGCGAAATCAAAAAATTTGATCAAGGGCGATGACGCCTCCATTACCGGAGATGATGTGCGCGAGGGCTTGACTACCGTGCTCAGCGTGAAAGTCCCCAATCCTCAATTTGAGGGCCAGACTAAGACTAAACTGGGGAATTCCGAAGTGGAAGGATTAGTTGCTTCAGCGAGCCTGGATGCTTTAGCATCTTATTTCGAAGAAAATCCTTCTGTAGCAAATAAAATTATCGATAAGGTAGTAATCGCATCGCGCGCGCGCGAAGCAGCCCGTAAGGCGCGGGAATTAACCCGAAGAAAAGGCGCCTTGGAAGGCGCAGGGCTTCCCGGTAAATTGGCCGATTGCTCTGAAAGGGATCCGGCGCTATGCGAGGTGTATGTTGTCGAAGGCGATTCAGCCGGCGGCAGCGCTAAACAAGGCCGTGACCGTAGATTCCAGGCTATCCTGCCTATTAAAGGCAAGATCCTGAACGTGGAAAAGGCGCGCCTGGATAAGATTTTATCCAATGAAGAGATCCGCACTGTCATTACTGCCTTAGGTACTGGCGTGGGCGAGGAGTTTGATATTACCAAGCTACGTTACCATAAAATAGTGCTCATGGCTGATGCAGATATAGATGGTTCACACATTAGAACGCTTTTGTTGACACTCTTATACCGCCAGATGCCTAAGCTTGTTGAGGGGGGGTATATCTATATTGCCCAGCCCCCGCTTTTTAAAATCAAGCGGGGACAACGCGAGGAATACATCCAGACCGAACAGCAGATGGATGAATTATTATTAGATTTAGGTAGGGAAGGGCATAAATTGGTGCGCATGAAAGATAAGCAGAATTTTACCGATAACCAATTTAAGGACTTATTGCAGTTATTAGTAGAGCTGGAAAAAGTGGGAGTCATTTTAAGCAAAAAGGGAGTAGATTTTGTAAAATACCTGGGTTTTAGACATCAAAAAACCAAAAAAATGCCTATTTATAGGGTAAAAGTGGATGGAAAAGACCATTTTCTCTATACGGATAAAGAGCTAGCCAGCTTTACAGACAAAGCAGGCAAGGAAGCTGAAGAGGATGTATTGGAGCTTTTTGAGGCGCAGGAGATAGACCAGGTAATCAGCAAAATAGAAAAACTAGGTTTCGATATTTCTACTTATAGTGCAGAAGAGCTGATCCAGAAGGCGGTCTCTAATAAGAAAGAAACAGAGAAGAAGCCCAAGCCGCTCTATCGGATTATTAACGAGAAAGAGCAAAAAGACCTTTTCTCTTTACAGGAAGTTTTAAGCTATGTAAAAGAAGCAGCCACGAAAGGCATGCACATACAAAGATACAAAGGCTTAGGGGAGATGAATCCTCAACAGCTCTGGGATACTACTATGGATCCGGAGAAACGCACCATGTTGAAGGTGACATTGGAGGATGCGGTAGAGACGGATAAGATGTTTACGGTTTTAATGGGCGACCAGGTTGAGCCGCGCCGCGAATTTATTGAAAACTATGCCCACCAAGTGAAAAACTTAGACGTATAAAATGTATACTCGAAACGAAAAAGTAATCTCAGTTTATATCGAAGACGAAGTAAAGGACTCCTACCTTAATTATGCTATGAGCGTAATTGTAGGAAGGGCGCTTCCTGATATACGCGATGGCTTAAAGCCTGTGCATCGGCGTATACTTTATGCCATGCAGGAATTAGGGCTGGAGCATTCCAAGCCATACAAGAAATGCGCGCGTATCGTCGGTGAAGTTTTAGGCAAGTACCATCCGCACGGAGACGTGGCGGTTTACGATACTCTGGTAAGGATGGCGCAGGATTTTTCTTTGCGCTACCCGTTGGTTGAAGGGCAGGGTAACTTTGGCTCAATCGACGGCGATGCCGCCGCAGCTATGCGTTATACCGAGGCGCGCCTGGCATCGATCTCAGACGAGATGCTCGGTGATATCGATAAAGAGACGGTAAATTTTGGCCCTAATTTTGATGCTTCATTAAAAGAGCCGCTTTTATTGCCCGCAGCCCTGCCTAATTTACTAGTCAACGGCTCCAGCGGTATTGCCGTGGGCATGGCGACTAATATCCCGCCGCATAATTTAAATGAGATAGCCGATGCCATTATTTATCTTTTAGACCACCCCGAGGCCGAGATCAAAGACCTGATGCGTTATATCAAAGGCCCGGATTTCCCGACGGGCGGGGTGATTTGCGGTAAGGCCGGCATTAAAGAAGCATATACCACGGGTAAGGGTAAGCTGACTGTGCGCGCCCGGGCTACGGTAGAGCATCAGAAGAACGGTAAAGATCTGATCGTGGTAACCGAGATCCCCTATCAGGTGCAGAAATCCGGTATTATCGAAGCAATAGCAGCTTTAGTAGATGACAAGAAGATTGAAGGCATATCCGACATCCGCGATGAATCAGATAAAGAAGGGATGCGTATTGTCGTTGAGCTTAAGCGCGATACCGAAGCCCAGATAGTCCTCAATCAGCTTTTTAAGCACACCCAACTGGAAGGCACCTTCGGCATTATTATGCTGGCGCTGGTGGAAAACCGGCCGCGGGTGCTGAATTTACACCAGATGCTCGAATACTATATTGAGCATCGTAAGGTGATTATCCGTCGGCGCACGCAGTTTGAGTTAGACAAGGCTTTAAAGCGGGCGCATATTTTAGAGGGCCTAAAGATCGCCCTGAAATACATCGACCGCATCATTAAGACCATCAAAACCTCCAAGAATACAGAAATCGCCAAAGAAAGACTGATGAAGGAATTCGGCCTTTCGGAAGTGCAGTCACAGGCGATATTGGAAATGCAGCTGCAGCGCTTGACTGCCTTGGAGCGCGATAAGCTTGACGCGGAATACGCGGAATTATTGAAAAAGATCGAGCTTTGCAAAGCAATCCTTGCTTCGGAGAAAAAAATAGAGCAGATTATTAAAGACGAGTTGGAGAACTTAAGAAAGAAATATGGCGATGAGCGCAGGACTGATATCGTGGGCGAAGTAGAAGAATTAGAGGTTGAGGATCTGATCGCAGAAGAGGATGTTGTAGTGACGATCAGCCATGGCGGCTACATCAAGCGTTTGCCGGTGAGCGCTTACCGTAAACAAAAGCGCGGCGGCACGGGCGCCAGCGGCGCCGAGGTAAAAGAGGAAGATTTTATTGAACATCTCTTCGTAGCGTCGACAAAAGATTACCTTTTGATTTTTACGGGCAAAGGCCAGGTGCACTGGCTAAAGGTTTACGAAATACCGCAGGCGAGCCGTCAGTCCAAAGGCAAGGCCATAATAAATCTCATTCAGATGGAGGCAGGTTCCAAGGTAAGCTCTACTATACCGGTTAAGGAATTTGTCGGGGATAGATATTTAGTGATGGTAACAAAGCAGGGCAAGATCAAGAAGACCAGGCTCGATGCTTATAGTAATCCGCGCAAAGGCGGTATTATTGGTATCACCCTGGATACGGGCGACGAGTTGATCGGGGTAGAACTTACCGACGGGAAAGAAGAATTGCTGATCGGCACCCGCCAAGGCAAAGCCATAAAATTTTCCGAATCCAAGGTCCGCGATATGGGCCGCGGAGCGCGCGGAGTGCGCGGGATCTCTTTAGCGAAAAAAGACGAAGTCATCGACATGGTCATCGCTAAGAAAGGTGCGGAAATATTGACGGTCACGGAGCTAGGCTTTGCTAAACGTACTACCGTGGAAGAATATCGCTTGACCAGCCGCGGAGGTAAAGGCGTTATTAATATCAAGGTCACCGATAAAAATGGCAGGGCAGTAAATTTAAAAACCGTTAGCGATAAAGACGAGCTGATGGTTATTACCCAAAACGGGATGTTCCTGCGTTGCGCTGTAAAAGATATCCGGGAGACCGGCCGGTCTGCTCAAGGCGTGCGCCTGATTAAATTGCAGGATAAGGATCTTGTTTCCTGCGTTGCGCCGGTTATTGCGGAAGAAGAAGAGCAATAGATATGTCCCCATCGTCTAGCCTGGTCTAGGACAAGAGCTTTTCAAGCTCTCGACACCGGTTCAAATCCGGTTGGGGACGTTAAATAATACTTAAAGGTGCTCTCCCGTTTCACGGGATTTCGCTAAATAAAACATTAAGGTGCTCAATGTGTGGAATAATCGGCTATATCGGAGAGAGAGAAGCACAGCCCATACTTTTGAATGGGTTGAAGCGCCTGGAATACCGCGGTTATGATTCAAGCGGGATAGCGCTCATCCATCCTACCAAAAAATCCGTTTTTATCACCAAGGCCCCAGGTAAAATCGCTGTTTTAGAAAAATTACTGCAGAAGAGGCCTCTTCGCGGGGCTACGGGAATAGCCCATACCCGCTGGGCTACGCACGGCGCCCCCAATCAAGTTAATGCCCATCCCCACGCAGATTGTAAAAAAGAAGTTGTTATCGTGCATAACGGCATCATCGAAAATTATGAATCCCTAAAAATACAATTGATCAAAGAGGGGCATGTTTTTCATAGCCAGACCGATAGCGAAGTCATCGTACACTTAATAGAAAAATTCTATCATCATGTTCCTCTCGAGGAAGCCGTGCGCAGAGCCTTGAGGCTCTTAGTCGGCTCTTTTGCTGTCGGCGTGATCTCTAAAAGAGAACCGGATAAGCTGGTCGGCGCGCGGCTAGGCAGCCCTTTGATCGTTGGTTTAGGTAAAAATGAAAATTTTCTCGCTTCGGATGTGCCCGCAGTTTTAGAACATACCCAAAAAATAATCTTTTTAGATGAAAACGAAGTAGTGGTGTTGACTAAGGATACTTTTAAGATTACCGATCTCAAGGGCAGGGATGTCCATCAGAAAATCACTCAGATTAATTGGGATATCGCCCAGGCCCAAAAAAATGGCTATAGCCACTTTATGCTTAAAGAAATTAATGAACAGCCGGGCATCACTGAAAACCTGTTGAATTTAAGGATAGATAAAGCGACCAATAAGATCGTTTTTAAGGAGCAGGATATTCCTGAAGCAAAACTCAAGCGCATCAAAAATATCGCTATAGTTGCCTGCGGCACTGCTTATCATGCGGGTATGGTCGGCAGATATATTTTAGAATCCCTTTGCGCCATTCCCGTATCTGTTGATGTGTCCAGCGAATTCAGGTACCGTTCGCTGCTGATCGATAAAGACACCCTGGTTATTGCCATAAGCCAGTCAGGCGAGACTGCCGATACTTTAGCGGGTATGCGGGAGGCAAGAAAACTCGGTGCGTCGGTCCTTTCCATTTGTAATGTTTTGGGGTCTACCGTAACCAGGGAATCCGATGGCATTATTTATACCCATGCCGGGCCGGAAATCGGCGTTGCTTCAACAAAAGCCTACACTGCGCAGTTGGTCGCGCTGTATCTATTCGCATTTTATTTAGCGGAGATCCGCAAGACCTTACCGCCAAAAGTGATTAATAAATTCATTAAAGAGCTAAGAAGGGCGCCAAAATTACAAAAAATAGTTTTAAAGCAGCAGGAGGCAATCGCTAGCCTTGCCCGTCGGCATTCGCATCTGGGCTCATTTTTATTCTTGGGCAGGAATATCAATTATCCTTCTGCGTTGGAAGGCGCTTTGAAACTTAAAGAGGTTTCTTATATTCCTGCTGAAGGTTGTGCTGCCGGAGAGATGAAACACGGGCCCATTGCTTTGATCGATGAGTACCGCGCAGTAGTTTGCATTGCCCCGGAATCTAAAGTGTACGATAAAATGGTATCCAATATCCAGGAGATACACAGCCGCCGCGGCAAGATCATTACTATAGCTAGTGCCGGAGATACCAACATCAAAGAATTAACTCCGGAAGTTATTTATATCCCCAGGATAGATGAATTTTTCTCTCCGCTTATTGTTGCGCTCCCCTTGCAGTTATTGGCCTATCATATTGCGGTAAAGCGCGGTTGCGATGTAGATCAGCCGAGAAACTTAGCCAAGTCGGTTACGGTAGAATAATGCTTTATATAGTTGCCACGCCCATAGGCAATCTTAAAGATATAACCTTGCGCGCCATCGAAGTTTTAAAGAGCGTGGATTTGATCGCCTGCGAGGACACGCGGCATACCAAGATCCTGCTCGATTGTTACGGTATAAAGACCTCTACGACCAGTTTTTTCCAACACAACCGCCTTACCAAAGGGCAATATTTATTGAAGCTTCTGCAGGAGGGAAAGAACGTGGCTTTGGTCTCGGATGCCGGTACCCCCGGGATACTCGATCCCGGTTACAATATCATTAATTTGGCTATCGCAAATAATATTGCGGTTACGGTCATTCCGGGTGCGGTTGCTTTTGTGAATGCCCTGGTTATGTCGGGTAGGCCAGCGCACGAATTCTTTTTTGGGGGATTCCTGCCGAATAGAAAGATAGCGCGGCAGAACCGCTTAAGAGAATGGGCAAAGCTAAAATGCACTATTATTTTTTATGAGTCAAGTCATCGCATCCTGGCTAGCTTAGAGGATATCCAGGTTGTATTTGGCGATAAAGAGATCGTCCTGGCCAGAGAACTTACTAAGAAATTCGAAGAAGTAAAGCGCGGCAGCGCAAGAGAAGTCTTGGGATATTTCAAAACCCGGCTTCCCCGCGGGGAGTTTGTGCTAGTAGTGTAAATATTGCCTTGACAAAAGTAGGACGAGATGTTATATTTAATGTCAATAGAGGACCTTTAAGCCGGCTCACGAGAAGCCGGTAAGGCAAAGAAAATGATTATAAGTTCAAAAAATAAAATGAACCCTTGGTTGAATAAGCCAAGGGTATTTTTTTAC
>JALOCE010000013.1 GCA_023227925.1 Candidatus Omnitrophota bacterium | reverse complement strand
TGCAGCCCACGATCGACGCCTATAAACGACTTCGAGCGGTAGGATTCTCGGCAGATAAAGCCCTTTCGCTAACACGGCTAACAGCTGATCTGAAAGCCGGTCTCGGGATGACCGACGAAACCGTCGGACGGATCCAGCTCGCTTTGGCGCAAATCAAGGGCGCCGGGGTTTTGCAGGGGGACGAGCTCCGCCAGCTACAGGAGACCGGAATTTCGATTGATCGGGTGTGGGAATCGATCGCCAAACAACTCGGCGTATCCGTCAAAGAGGCGCGAAAACTCAAAGAGACTGGCAAAGTCTCGGCCGACGTCGCTATCCGCGCTGTGGAGGAAGCCACGCTCGGAACGCTTGGGACGAAAGCCCCTGGCGAAGCGGCAGCAAAGCTTGCCGGGTCGACCTTGCGTGGTGGGCTGGGCAAAGCCAAAGCCGCTTGGGATTCGTGGATTCTCGACCTCGGGCAGACCCTAGAGCCGACGTTCAATTCACTAGCGCGCACGATCGGTGGGATGTTCGCGCGATTTCAATCCGACGGCACGCTTGAAGCTGCCACGCGCGCGATCACGCGCTTGCTTCAGGACTTTCTAGACCTCGTGGAGATCCACTGGCCGCGCGTCGAACAGATCCTCCGGCGCGGCGCGCTCGGCGGGGCGGACGCTCTGAGCGGGCTCGCGTCTTCCTTGGACGGGATGATCGACGGCTTCCTGACCGCGGTCGAGTGGATCCAAGACAACTGGCCCAAGATCAAAGAGACTATCTCCGACGCTTGTACGATCGCGAAGTACGCAATCGAGGCGATCTTCGCCGCGAAAATCATCTCGGGGCTAGCGACCGTAGTCTCTGGCATCGCGCAAATCGGATCTGCCGCGAAGGGCGCTGCCGGGCTAGTGCGCACGCTTGTGCAGGCACTCGTGGAAAAGAACGCGGCTGAGAGAGCGCCCGGGGCTCCGGCGCCCAGGGCTCCGGCGACCGCGGCAAAAAACATCATTAAGACAGTCGGCAAATTCGCGCCTCTTGTTGCTGGCGCCGGTGCGCTTCCCGCGGGGGCAGTCGCGGGCGCTATCGGCGGAGCGGCGGAAGCGCGAAACCAGGCGCAGATGCAGGATATCGCCAGGCGCCAGGGGCTGATGATCCAACCTGGGATGCCGGGTATGCTGCCGAGCGTGGTGTCGATGCCGTCGACTGCGCGGCTCGCAAGCCCTGAGATCGCGCGCACGTACGAGCCGCGTCTGTCCACACCCGTCATCCGGGGCGGAGCGCGGGCGGTGACGCTCACCGACCGCCGCACCACCACGATCAACGTGACCGGCGCGGGTACTCCCGCGGCCACGGGACGCGCCGTGGAAGGCGCGGTCTCCCGGCAGCAGGGCGCGGATCTGGGGCAACTCCAGAGCGCTCTAGTGGGGGCTGCGGAATGACCGACCTTCTTTTTTGGGACGCGGACCTGCTCTCAGGGACTCCCGCGGGCGTGGTAACTGCTGATTGCGTCACATCCTGGGAGCCGGAGAAAACCGCGGAAGTCACGAGCCATCCAATCGAAACCGGGTCGGAGGTATCGGACCACGTCATCCACCGTCCGGACGAGATCTCTGTCGAATTTGCTCAGAGCGAGCTTGCGTTTCGAGATGACGAACTCGAGTGGCAAAAAATCGAAAACGAAGTCCGGCAGAGCGAGTTCCGTCCGGAGGGGTTGCTATTCCTGACCATGGGCGCTGGCATGCTGATTGACGCAGCCGCCGGAGCGTTGGGGCTGAGCTCGAATTCGCAGGTCGAGATCTGGGCGCTCACAGCGAAAGAGGATCGGGACCGCGTACTCGAGGTGTACGACGCAATCGCGGGGGCGATCGACTCCGCGCGGCTGGTGAAATTCTCGCTCAAAGGGCAGGTCCTGGACGGGTATGTGCTCACGTCGTTGCGCCTACGTCGCCAGGGCGGACGGGAGTCTGGCCTTGCGCGGATCTCTGTGCGGGCGCGGCACGTCCAAACCGTGGAGACCTCCGCGTCTTCTTTGCTCGGGGGCTTCCCGGTGCCGAGCGCGTTGCGCGCCTTGCCACTCCTTCCCTTCGGGAAAAAGGGCACATCCGCGATTGTGGCTGACGTCGAGGAACACGCGAGCACGGCTCTCGGGATCGGGTCGCTGGGGGAGTTCCTCTGATGGCGACCGTCGAGATTTTCGCGGACTCCTCAGGGACGCAGCACGCCTACTCGCAGGTTTCGCGGCTCGACGGAGCGGACTATTTGATCACGCTCTTGTGGAACACGCGCACGGAACACTGGACGATTTCGCTGGAAACGGCCGCGGGCGTCTCCGTTCTTTCGGGGCGCGTGGTGTCCTGCGGCGTGAACCTTCTCCGGGGGAGTACGGTCACCGGACGTCCGCCGGGAGCCTTGGTGGCGGTGCCGCTTGACAGGTCGATTGAGCACCCCGGGTTGACAGACCTCGGCGCGCGTGTGCGGCTCTGGTACGTGGAGGCCGCGGCATGACCGAGCAGTGGATCCGGAGCGTGAACGTCGAGCTCGGCGAGGGCGGCCCGCTCGCGCTTGGCGGGTTCGCCGTCGGGGCGACGGACGCCGGGTCTTTGCGCATGACCTTTCGGGTCGAGCGAGATGAAAAACCCTATCCGAATTCCGTGCGTGTGCAGGTCTACAATCTCTCTCCAGATCACCGCAAATACCTCGAGGATAAGCAAGGGATCCCCTGCCGGATCACCGCGGGCTATCGCGAGTCCGACGGCGTGATTTTCGCCGGGATGCTCCGTGAGGCACACTCCGAGCACGCCGGCGCGGACTGGATCACCACAATAGAGGGCGGGGACGGCGAGCTCAATCGCGACGGCGATCCGCTCGCGTCCGGGTCAATCTCAAAGACCTGGAAGCGCGGCACCCCCCTCGCAAAGGTGGTCCAAGACTTCGCCGCGGAGCTCAAGGTGGATCCTGGAACATCCACGATTGCGAGCGCGGCCGCGTCTCTGATCACAGGTCCCGCACTCGCCGTGGCGCTATCCGTAGACGGTCCGATTCTCGACGAGATGACACACTTCATGCGGTCGGTTGGGCTCGCGTGGTCAGTGCAGGACTCGGCGCTGCAAGTACGCGTCGCGGATGCGCCGAGCGGGATTGCGCCGGTGATTTCTCCGCTGACCGGGCTTGTCGGCACAACCGAAGTCCGCACACGGAAGATCACTAAACGCAACCTGATTACGAAAAAGAAAGAGCGCACGAAGGTAACCGTCTGCACAGGGAAGTGCTTGCTTCTGCCTGGACTTCTGCCGGGGCAACAACTGATCGTGCAGGGCGCTGCGACTGGCGCGCCGGCGCTCTATCTCTGCACGAGTGTGCGACACGTGGGGGACACTCACGGTATAGACTGGTACACGGAATTCGAGGGGCAGCTATGAGCACACCGCGTTGGGAAGACATCATCAAAGGCGCGATTGAACACTCTTTGGACGGAGTGCACACAGCGATCCCGGCGAAGGTCTCGTCGTACCTGCCTGCGTTGCAGCAGTGCGTCTGCCAGCCCGTGATCGAGGGAATGCCGATCCTCGAAGACGTACCGGTGCTCTGGCCTCGTGGGGGCGGAGCGTTTTTGCACTTCCCGCTTGAGTCCGGAGACTCCGTGCTCCTGGTGTTCTGCGAGCAGGATTTTTCCCCGTGGCGGCTGAGCGGAGGCGTCCAGGCTCCCGCCCTGCTTCGCCGCCACGGACTTTTCGCCTACGCAATTCCTGGGGCCACGCCGGATATCGCCCCGCTGATTTACCCGGCTGCGCTCAAAGGCCCGGCTTTCGGCGAAGACGTTGGGACGGTCATGCAGATCGTGTCGGGCGTGGCGACGGTCGGGCTCGCGGGGGGGGTGGGTCTACCTGTGCTGACGGCGTTTGAGTTCACGACTCTGATGGCGACCTTGGTTACGTGGCTCTCCACGCACACACACACATCAGCAGCACCCGGCTCCCCGACGACTATGCCGATCGTTCCACCGACACCGCCTAGCGCAGTCGGGTCTGCCGTGCTAGGAGTAACGTCGTGACTCGAGGTTTCGACGTCTCCGGCGACATCGCCCTGTCCTCGGACGAGCGGCATCTTCTGCTCGCCCAAGGACCGACGGAGATCGTAGACCGGATCCGTGTGGGGCTCGAAACGCTCGCAGGGACCTGGGCGTACGATCTGCGGGTCGGCGTGCGGTACTGGGATCAAATCTTCGAGAAGCCGGCGAGCGTGGGTCTGGCGCTTCTTCGCTCGGAAATCACCCGGATCGTGCGTGAGACCCCGGGTGTGGTGAGCGTGGGGCGTGTTGCTGTGTCCTTCGACCGAGCGACACGCACGGCAAGCGTGGCGTGGTCCGCGCAAACGGACGCCGGAGCAATCCGAGACCTGGTGGTGCTGCGATGACTGACTACGGCCTTCTGGCGACCGGTCCCCGGCGTAAGACGCTCGACGAAATTCGCACGGATATCGAGGCTTGGCAACGTTCGAGGATTTCCGCGAAGCTAGATCTTTCCGAGCGGACCGTGCTCGGAAATTGCAATGCGATCTTCGCAGATCAGCTCGCACAGGCTTGGGAGGCTTGGGAAGCAGCCGCCGGGGCGCTCGACCCGGACAACGCTGTCGAGTCCCTGCAAGTCGCGCTGGCGAAACTGACCGGGGTCGTGCGACGCGGCGCGACCAAAGGGCGAGTGACGGCCACTATCACGTTTTCGAAAGCCGCGTCCGTCCCGCTCGGCGCCCTCACGCTCGCCGTGTCCGGCGAGGAATCGAACCTCTGGACGAACGTCGCGGTCATCACGGCAACAGTCGCTGGGGACGTGGACGCTGTATTCGAGTCGACGGTTGCAGCGAGCACAGCCACGGCCGCGTCCGGGACCCTGACTACGATCGTCACGCCGATCGACGGCGTGGCAGCCGCGACCAACGCTCTGGATGCCGAGCCCGGCACGGATATCGAAATCGTCGACGCCCTGCGGATTCGCAGGGAGGCCTCCCTTGCGGCGACTGGCAAAGCGACCGTGCCGGCGATCGAAGCAGCCCTCGCGCAAGTCGAAGGAGTGCTCGCAGCGCGCGTGTTCGAGAACACGACCGACGAAACCGACGGAGACGGGATCCCAGCGCACTCCGTGCGCGCTGTGGTTTGGGATGGGGACCCCGCCGGAGCAGACGACGACGAAATCGCGGCGGCTCTCTACGCTGCGCGCGGAGCTGGGCGTCCGGCGTGGGGATCCGAGTCCGGCACGCTGGTTGACGCTTGGGGTGACATCAAGACCGAGTATTTCGACCGCGCCGTGCAAGTCCCTTTGACGATCGCGATTACGGTCGCTGGAGATACGACCGAAGCTGCGGTCAAAGCAGCCCTAGTCGCGGCCGCCGATTACACGATCGACGAAGACGTTATCCGGCAAGCACTGATCTCCGCGGTCATGGCGCTTTCCGGCGTAACCGACGTCTCTGCGTGCACGCTCAACGGCGGCACCACGAACGTGGCAATAGACGCAGACGAAGTCGCGACTTTGGACTCCTCGGATATTACGGTGACGCTATGACCGAAATCGACCCGAACCTCTGGGCGTCTCTCGCACGGCAATACACCGGAGGGATCAACGCACCCTCTCCCGGACAGGAGGGCTTCGTCGCAGTCGCTAATAGTGCCGGGACGAATCTCGATTACGTCGCTCGTGGCGGGATTCTGGGCGATTGCTCGGTGCGCTCCGTCGGCGCCGTCGTGGTTGATCTAGAGAACGAAGTCTATGCGACGATCGGCAGCGGGACTTTCGTGGCTGGCGTCGAAGACACAGCTGTCCTGAGCGCCAGTACAACGGCTGCGGCCGTCACTTGCGGTGCGGGCGGGCGGTTACTGATTAATGCTTCGTTCGGGCTGACGGTCACAAGCGGCACAGTAACTGCCGTCGCAAAAGTCTACGTGGATGGCGTTGATTCCGGCGCCGCCTATTCGGTTGTGTCCGTCACCACCACGTCGAGTCGGGTGTCTCTCAGTACGATTGTGGCTGTCGACGCCGGATCTGTCGTCGACATTAGAATCGCGAATTACACCGATAGCAAAGACATAACAGCTGTGGACTACCACGCGCGTTACGAATTGCGTACAGCCCCATGACTCTCGAACGGAACCAGGCGCACGAACCCGAAGGGCTTCTGAAGCTTGCCCCACCCTTCTGGGGCAAGCCCCGGATTGCGTCTCTACTCCTAGGGTATCTCGCGGAAGTCCAGGTTTTGGAGGACGCGATCTGGTCGCTGATCGACGGTATCGACGTCGACTCGTGCGCGCGCTACGCACTCGAGGGATTCGCCAAGATCGTGGGGGAGTCTGCCCGCCCCGAGGACACCGAAGTCCTTCGGACTCTCGTGCGCGGGCGAATCGCGGCAAACCGCTCGGACGGGACTCTTCCCGCGATCCGCGCAGTCGTGGCCTGCCTGACCTCCGAAGCAACTGCTTGCCTCGACGGGTTCGATTGCGTGCGGATCCTTCAGATCACCGGCGTCTTGGATGCCCCGGACGCTTGCGCGGCGCTGCTCGCGGATTCGCGCCCTGGGGGCGTGACTTCATGTTGGATCTATCCCGCAGGCGCGACGGCGTGCGCGTTCCCTGACGTCAATAATTCAGATCCCGATGACGCCCGCGCCGTGGGCGAGGGTGTTTGGAGCGGATACTATGGCTGACCTCGAATGGGCGGAAAACGCAACCTACGCAGCTACAGGCACTCCGACGAAAATCGCGCCAGACGCGGCGCTCAAAGCGGAAGGTTGCGTCCCCGAACAAGCGAATGTCTCCGCGCAAGAGTTGAACTATCTCTTGCACGAGCTAGCGGCTCGAATGAATGTCGCAGCAAATAACCCAGTAGTCACCAACTACGATACGCCAGGCGCTTACACACACACGCTTGCGTTGAACGTCACGCATGTGGTTGCGATCGTCATTGGCGGCGGGGCAGGCGGTGGAGGCACTTCGTCTGCCGGCTGTGGGGCTGGCGGCGGCGGCGGCGGCGGCGAAATTCTCGTGTGCACCTTGCGTGCGGAGGATATCCCGGCGTCTTTGAGCATCACGGTCGCGGCGGCAGCTGCCGGTGGTTCCGCCGGATCGCCTGCCGAAAATGGCAATTACAGCGAGGTCTCAGGGGGCGGCACACGCATCCGAGCTCTAGGCGGCACCGCCGGCGCTGTTGGCAGCGGATACACCGGGGGATCTGGCGGTGCGCCGCCTGCGATCGGCACCGTTGGAGGCACGATCTATTATTCCGCTCGTGCGTCCGGCGGCGGCGACGGCGGCGACGGCGGCTTGGGGACACATGATCCCGGCGATGCTGGCTGGAACGGCATTACCGGCGGCGGACTCGGCGGTGCCGGTGGAACGATCGCGAGCATCTATTCTCCCGGCACCGGCGGGCTGCCGGGAAACGGATTTGGCGGTGGCGGCGGTGGCGGCGGCGGAGGCGGTGATGGCTCGACCTACTCCGGCGGCGGCGGCGGAGGTGGCGGCGGTGGGTGGGGAGAGACTGAATACGCGACCGCCGGAGTGGACGGCACTGCCGACGGCGGAGACGGCGGTGCGGGTGCGCAAGGGTATGTGCGTATCCTAGAGTGGATTGACGGCACCCCCTAATCGTCGGACCGGTCTTAATTTGCGCGGCACGGCGGTCGTACTGGAGGTAACATGAAGGAGCCCGATGACATCAACACAATCCCGGCGCCAGGCCCGTTCGCTGAACTTCCAGCCGGTATGCGCTATTCCCGCGGCAATACGCAGGTGGTGCGCATCCCTAGGGCGGATCGCCTGCCGAACATCGATCCTGTGCCTACTGCTGCTCCTATCAGCGTGCATGAGCACGTCTGATCTGTGGACAGTGACTTCGCCGGATCTGGCCGCGCCGGCGCAGGAGGCAGCGGAGGAGTGGTGCGAGGCGTCTGACGGCGCGTACTGCCCGCAGATCGTGGCAGACAGTCACCAGCACATCCACTGGACGACGGATCGCGCCGAACACGCCTGCGGGTGGTTCGGGAAATTTCCGCGCCTGGATGGCGAGCGCTGGGCGATCGGAGTCGTGAGTGCCGACGGCGGTTGTCGCCGACGCGAGCCCGACGGATCCGTCGCGGACCGGGTGAACATCCTCCGCGCGATCATCGCGCACGAGCTCGGGCACGCGGCTGGGCTCGGACACACGCCGACTGGGATCATGAGCAATCCCGGAACGGACGTGCTGCACGTCACCCGGGAAGATGCGGCTACCCTGCGCTGATCGTCCTTGCCCCGCGCGGCGACACGAGCTACCCTACCAGCATGCTGCGTCCGTTCTTCGGATATTTCGGGGGGAAATGGCGTCTCGCACACCACTACCCTAGCCCGCAACACCCGACGATCATCGAGCCATTTGCTGGTAGTGCCGGGTACTCCTTGCACTACGCGGACCGGCAGGTGATTCTGGTTGAGAAAAATCCGGTAATTGTTGGTGTTTGGCGGTATTTGATTTCCGGCGATCCGCGCCGAGTGCGAATGCTTCCGGACACCCCCGACGCAACCTTGTTGCCGGCGGAGCGCGCTCTGATGGGACTGTGGTTTGCGAAAGCGCCAACAGCACCTCGAAATGCCCCTAGCGCTTGGGCGCGCGATCCACAATACCGCGGCAGCTCTTGGTGGGGACCGCGGATTCGCGATCGCATCGCAGACCAAATGCCTGCCATTCGACATTGGGTTGTACTGCAAGCTGATTACTCACACGCTCCGGTGACGTCTGCGACATGGTTTATCGACCCGCCGTATATCAATGCGGGACGTGTCTATCCATGCGGGTCGAAAGATATTGACTACCAGCGCCTCGGAGCGTGGTGTCGACAGCTCCCCGGACAAGTGCTAGTTTGCGAAGCCGCGGATGCGAACTGGCTACCCTTCAGCGCTTTGCCCGGCACGCAAGCGCGGCTGCGCAAAACGTCTAAACACAAGGAGGCGCTGTGGATGAAGACCTGCTGTTGAGAGGCTTGCTCGAACGCCGCTACCGATCGCGTGGCTGGTGGTCGTGTGGCAAGCACGGGGCGGTGCAATCGCCGCTCGATTACCTCGATAGCGCGATGATGCGCCAGACCGAGCGCATTCGCACGTCTGGCGCAGCGAGCGACATCGATCAGATCACAGAATTCCGAGGGCGGTCCACAGCCATCGAATTCAAGCGAGAGGGGCAGACCTTAGGATTTGGACAATTCGGGATTCTGCGCTGGTTGGCGCAACCCCATTGCATGACGCAAGCATCGTGTCCCTATCGCGCCCCGGGCGCTATATCGCTTGTCGGTTGGTTGAACTCCGCCGGCGAAGTCATCGCCTACGCGCAAATCACACCGGAAGCACAATCCCCCCCGACGGCGATCAACATCGACACAGATACTTTTTTCGCAATCCCGCCTGCTTGGGAAAATGCCTGAGCCTGCCACACTAGATCCAGCATCCGACCTCGCGGTGTGCGTGACGCACCACGAGTCCCTATTCGCCCCGGCGCGTTGGGACGCCGAGGAAACGACCTGGGGTGCGTGGGTAGCGCGAGTCCGCGCGGAGGGGCACCGCCGAGACATCGAGAAAAATCACGCCCCTCTGATCAGTCTCTATCGGCTCCGTCGTGGCGGGCAGCGTTGCGACGCGGACGTGCTTGCGGTCTACGGGGTGTGCCTGGACTTCGACGACCGCCCGATCGCGGAGGTCGGTGCGGCCGTCGAAGCACTCCAAGCCGCGGGTGTGGCGTGCCTTTGGCACTCCACGTGGGCGCACGACGGTGGGGCGTTCGAGCTCGCGCAAGAGGCTTTGCCTGTCGAGTCCCGCGAGCCCCAGAAAAAAGGAGCGCTCGCCGGCGCTCGCCGGCACGAGCGTCGACGCTTGATCGTCCCCCTCACTGCGCCACTCATACCGAGCGCCTACCGCGACGCTGTTGCACGTACGATCGCGAGGTACGCCCCAACCGCCGATCGGCACGCGGCAGACAAGCTCTGTCAGGCATTTTTCGTCCCCAGCTGCCACCCCTCGCGCGCGCATCTCGCGGAGCTTGCCTACTTTCCCGGCGGCGGGCTCGTCGTGCCAGAGGCCTCGCCGGTGCCGCTCGCACCGGTTCCGCCGCCGGGCGTGCGGCAGATCGATCGCTCGGTCTGGCAAGCACTCGCGGTACGCTGGTCCCGGTCCACGCGCCCGCAGACGCTCGACCTCGGCGCGCGGCTGAAAAGGGTGCTCGACGGGGTCCCGTTTGCGGACCCGGGCGAGCGGGACGTGGTACTCTGGGATCTCTGTCGCGGGATCGTGCACGCCTACCCGGATCTGGCGACGGACGGCGTGGTGGGGCTGTTCGAACTTTCGCTAGGCGCGATGGCGCTGATCGAGCCCGGCGATCACCTCACGGAGCACGATATCCGTGAGAAAATCGAACGTGCCCGTTCTTCCCAAGCCCAGACCCAAGCGAACCCGCCGGACCGCCGCGCGGCGATCCGGCAGGCGTTCGGGTCGAACCGCGAAACGCCCTACTCCGAGGAGGAGCTCGCGGGGATTCGGGAAGCCGCCGGGGTTTCCGCTGAAGACCTTGAGCACGCTTGGATCCTCCAGCACGAAGACGAGTACTACCTGCTCGGGCGCTCGGGGGAGTACGTGCCAGTAGGACGCGCCTCCCTCGTGAACTCCGCGCGGGTGGTCCTCGCGCCGGCGCCGGTAGATCTCTATCGGGTCGACCCGATCCGCGGGCGACGGCTCCTGGAAAAAGAGGACCTCCTAGAGCGGTACTCCACGCCGTTGACTCAGGTCGTCCTGTCCTACACGACCGAGCGGGTGTCCGTGGATCGCGGCACGCGCGTGCTCACCCGCCCGGCGTGTCCCCGACGTGCCATCGCCCCGACGTTCGACCCTGAAATCGATCGCTGGCTTGCTGCGCTTGCCGGGGATTCCTACCCGGCGCTCGCCGCGTGGCTTTCGCATTTCCCAGACCTCTCGCGCCCCTCGACGGGGCTCGTGTTGACAGGTCCGAAATCGATCGGGAAATCGCTCCTCGCAAAGGGACTCTCGCGGATCTGGTGTGAGACCGGTCCGTCGCGGCTGACCGACGCCATGGGCTCGTTCAACGGCGCGTTGCTTCACTGCCCATTCGCGCACGCGGACGAATCGGAGATCCCACGCGACGCGCAAGGCAACGAGCGCACGGGCGAGCTTCGTGAATTCGTGCAAGCGACGCACCGCTTGGTCAACGAAAAATACCACCGACAGGTCCCCTTGCTCGGAGCGACGCGCCTGCAGGTCTCCGCGAACAACGAAGACGTTTTCGCTCTGAACGCGAACCTCACGGCGGCAGACCTCGATGCCATCGCGGAGCGATTCACGCACGTGCGCGGGCAGAATCGAGCTCGACAGCACCTCGAACAGATCGGGCACGACGGACTAACGCGCTGGATCGAGGGGGACGCCATCGCGGCGCACGTGCTTTACCTTGCGCAAAACCCGGCGGAATGGCAGGGGCGATTTGGGGTAGCGCCGGCGCCCGACCTCGCTGGGACTCTGGCCGTGCGCGGCGGGATCCGTGCGGGGATTTGCGAGCTGATCGTGCGGATGCTCCGCGACCCGGCCCCCTTGGGCGAAGGGGCGATCGTTGTGGACGGCGCGCTGTACGTGCACTTGGATTGGGTGCTCGGGACGTGGACGAGCCAGATGCCCAAGGCGCGGCTCCCCGCGGCGTCCGTCTTGATCAAAGCCCTTGACGGCCTGGGCACGCGGATCGAAGTCGCAGACGGCGGGCTCACCCAGATCGACACGCAAAAAATCGTTGCGTGGGCGGCGGAGTCGGGCTACGGTAACCAGACCCGCGTGACGGAATGGTTGAAATCGCACGAGGTGCAAGGATGACCGAAAGCAAAGCCGAACGTCGCCCGCCTGGCGCCATTCGCAGAGTCCCACACACTTGGGGTGCCCTGAAGCGAATTCCGTGGCCTGTGTGCCGTGGGTGCGGGTTGGTGTGGCTCAAAAACGAGCCGACATCGCGCGCAGTGAAGCGCGGGCATTGGCTGTTCAAAGGGGAGCGATGAATCCCACCCGCCCCTTTGAGGCATCGGCTTCGCGTATCAAGGATTTTCAGCGATGCCCGCGCCGTTGGGCGTGGCGCGTGATCGCCCGTCGCGAAGAGCCACGCACGCAGGCGCTCGAAGACGGCACGACCGCGCACGCAATTGCCGAGGCTTGGCTCCGCGACGGCACCCCGCCGGACTCCCGCACCAAGGAAGGGCGTTGGGTGCTCGAATCGCTGCCCCATCTTCCTCGTCCGAGGGAGTGCCGCGTGGAGCACGAATTCCACATTGGAATCGGGGACGTGCGTTTCTCCGGGAAGATCGATTTCGTGCACGCGCCTACGAGCACGAAAGGGGACCACAAATTCGTCGGGGATCGGCGCTTCGCACTCACCGCGGAAACAATCCTCGAAGACCCACAGGCCATGCTCTACGTCGTGGCCCCGCCGATGTTCGAGGTCACGCGACTGCGCTGGATCTACAACGAAAAGCGACGACGCGCGTCTACGCCGGTCGATGCTCTCGTGTCGTTCGAACGCGCGTGGGCTTGGGTTCAGGCGCATCTCGTGCCCATCGCACGCGAGATGACCGAGTGGTTTGACGCTTTTCGCGCCGTCGGAGTCGACGACCCGCGCGCGCTACACGAGGCGATCCACGCAGTGCCCTGCAACCCAGAGGCATGCCAGGATTTCGGCAGGATTTGCCCGCATTCCGCTGTGTGTAGGATGTATTAATGACAGCCACGTTCGACGCCGGCGAACGGAAATGAATTTGGACTAACGCGGCACAGCCGCAAGGAGCAAGAGAAATGGCACTGAACCCCAAAATCGAAGAAATCCGAGCCCGCGCAGCGGCCGCGAAAGCAGCGGCTGCGGGCCCCGTCGCGAGCGCTGTTCCGGCGGTGAACCCCTCAGCAGCGCCCGCCCCGCCCGCCCTGACGCAACCCGTCGAAGCCGTCACCGCTGCGGTCCGCGCCGAGCCGCGCGGACTCCAGTGGAAGGACACATACCCGGAGGCACTCAAAGCGGCTTGGCCTGCGCTTTCCACGGACGTACAGATGCAACTCGCCGCGCAATGGGAGGGCGGACAGACTGCGCCGATCAATCCCCCCGAGGCGTTCCAGCCCGCGCCCGCGGCCCCGCCCGCGCCCACGCCCGCGGACCCACCCACGCCCGCGGTCCTCGCGCCCGCCCCCACGCCCGCGTCCCCCGGACCCGATCCGGTCGTGCTTCCCCCGCCTGCCAAGCGGCGCGGGCGGCCCCCGAAGGCCGCGCCCGCGCCCTGCGCTTGCGCGCCCGCGGCCGCGCCCGCGCCCGCGCCCGCGCCCGCGCCCTCGGACTCCCTCCTCGAGGAGGTGCGCCGTACGAACGCCCTGCTAGAGACCTTGATCGAGGTGCTGGCCGGGGCATGAGTCGGATCGCTGCGCTTCCACGCCGTACTCCCCTCGCGGACGCGGACACCCTCGTGCGCGAGATGACGGCGTGGTTGCGCACCCCGGCAGGGACGATGACCCTCCGCCCGATTCAGGCGTGCACGCTCTATGAAGCCGCGTTGCAGCGCGGCGTTTTTTGCTCGGCGCGCACGTCTGCCGGCAAGACCCTCGCGGCGGGGCTCCTCCCCAGAGTGGTCGGCGCGCAACGTCCTCTGCTGATCGTTCCAGCGGCGCTTACTTCGTCGTCGCCCAAGGTCGAAGGAAAAACCGAACGCGAATTCCGCGAGCTGCGCGCGCACTGGCAGATCCCCCTGTCATACCGGATCACATCCTACCAAAAGGTCTCGACCCGTCCGAAATGTCGGATCCACGGGAAAACCCCCTGCCAGTGCGCGCGACCCGACCTCCTAGAGGAGTACCGACCGGACTGGATCGTGTGCGACGAGGCCCATAGGCTCAAACACGTGCGCTCTGCGGCGTGCGCGCGGCGGGTTGCGCGATACGTGCATGCGCATCCCGAGTGCGGAGTGGCGACGTTCACTGCGACTCCGCTCCGCGCCGGGCTCCTGGACTACGCGCACCTCCTGTGGTGGTCTTTGCGCTCGGGCGCGCCGGTGCCGGACGACCCGGACCTCCTAGAGCAGTGGGCGGCTTTGCTCGACGAAAACGACGGAAACGCTTTCGAGGGATTTCAGTCACTCGACTACTCGATCCTCGTACCGCACCTCGGACCGGTCTACGACGGACCCACCGCGCGCAAGGCGTTTCGGTCGCGGCTCGTGGAGACCCCTGGAGTAATCGTTTCGCAAGATCGATTCGACGGTGTGTCCCTCACGATTGAGCCCGTGCGGCTCCCGCCGCGCAGGGACTTGGACGACGCTTGGCAACGCCTCCGAGAGTTGTGGGTCTCGCCGATTGACGATTGGTTACTTCTAGACAAGCAACTCGGAGTCGCCGCCGTAGCAAAGCGGATCGCTCTGGGGTTCGATTATTATCACGACCCGAGACCGCCGACGGATTGGATTGAAGCGCGCAAGGAGTGGCAGGGTTTCGTTCGCCGCGTGCTCGAGGCCTCCCCCACATACGACACGATGGCCCAGGTGCGTGATGCATGCCTCGCCGGGGTCCTTCCGCGGCACGCTTGGGATCGGTGGGCAGGGATCAAGGACTCATACGAGGCGCGCAAACACCGGCAGACGCAGTGGCTCCACGCGGACGCGATCCAGCTCGCTTCACGGTGGGGACGCGACGGCGGGATCATCTGGGTGGACCACATTGAATTTGGGCGTGCCCTCGCAGAGGCAACGGGTTGGCCGTATTTCCACGAGAAGGGGTGCGACCCTCGCGGGAGATCGATTGGATGGGTCTCGCATCAAGAGCGCACGGTGATCGCTTCGAGCGCCGCGTGCTCCGAAGGACACAACCTCCAGCCCCACGACGGGATGCCGGGTTGGTCACGGAATCTATTCTGCACCCCGCCGAAAACAGCACTCGACTGGGAGCAGAGGGTTTCTCGCACGCACCGCGACGGGCAGACCCGGGACGTGACTGTACAGTACATCGTGGGGTGCCTCGAGAATTTCGTTGCGCTGCCTTGCGCTGTGAGCTACGCTCTGCGAACCGAGGAATCCCTGGGGCAGTTTCAAAAACTGCTCCAAGCGGATCGTACCGAACCACCGCTGGAATGGGCACAAGGACCGGCGTACGGAATATGATCAACGCACCAACACTACTCGATCTGATCGAACGAATCGAACGCGAACTTCGCAACCGCGCAGCGGAGGACATCCCAAACGAGCGCGCCATAGGGCTTGAGGCCGCCGCAGGACTGCTGCGAGACCTCTTGAGCGATGCCGAACCCCGAACAAGGAAAGCAAACGAAGCATGAATCCTGAACTCGAACGAATCATGGCCCAAGTCAATGCGCAACGCGCGCAGCAACCCCCCGCGCCCGCGGGTCCACCCGCGCCAGCGCCCCAATACGCGCCCGCGGGTCCACCCGCGCCAGCGCCCCAATACGCGACCCAACCCCAACCCCAACCCGCGTCCCTCGCGGATCCCGCCGTGCGTGACTTCTCCCAAGGCCCGCCCGCTGTGCCTTGGGTTGCACTCACCGCGACCTGGGTACTCGATCGACTCACGCACTCCGGCACTCGATCCGGTGGGTGCATGTACAAGGCTCTCTGCACGTGCACGCACTCATCTACGCCCGACGTCACAGCCGGCGGGCAGTACGTGTACCTGTTCACCTATGATCCGCGGGCGTTCGCGGAGGAAGACGTCGCAAAAAACCGCCGCGCGCTGCACTCCGTGCAAGACCTGATCGTCGCCGCGTGCGGCTTGCCTGCGCTTCCGCCGAGCGCGCCCGAGCAAGTCAAGACCGAGTGGTCCGCTGAAGTCGAGCGAACCAAGGTCGTGCTGATGCAAGCCTCGGCGGAGACCGGGTCACTCGGACTGCCGTTCCGCTCGCAGCAAACCCCGCGCACCACGCGCAACGGCAAGACCGTCACGAACATCGCCTTTTTCCCTGGGGTGTGATGATCCCTGCCCTCGCAATCGATACCGAAACCGAGTGCTTCACTCCTGCGCGGATGTCTCCCCGCCCGGTGTGTCTCTCGGTGGCGGCCGAACGCGAGGGCACTCTTATCCCTACGCCCGAGGCGCGGCAGGTCTTTCTGGACTTGCTCGCCTCGGGCGCTCCTTTGCTCACGGCGAACGGACCGTACGATCTCTGCTGCGCGCTCGCGTGGTGGGATTGCACCGCGGAGGTCCTCGAAGCCCTCGAACGAGACCAAATCGGGGACGTTTGGGTGATCGAGCGGCTCGCAGAGATCGGCGGGCTCACTCCACGCAAAGACCTTTCGCTCGCGAATCTCCACCAGGCGCACGGGCTTGGCGTCCTGCCGAAAGACGAAGTCCGCACGTCCTACGGCCCCCTGCTCAATCGCCCCCTCGCGGAGTACTCGGAAGCGCAGATCCACTACGCCCGCGACGACGCCTGTGCAACCCTTCGAGTGTTCCGCCGCCAAGAAAAGCGCTGGATCGACCCCGGACACATCCACTGGGCAGACGTCGCCATGCTCACCCGCAAGCGGACGTGGCTCGAAGCTACGCGGGTCTACGGGCTCCGAACTCACCCAGAGCGCCTAGCGGATTTAGCGCGCGGCGTGTCCGAGCGGATCACCGAGCTTCGTCAGCAAGTCGCAGATCTCGGGATCATCCGCGCGGACGGGACGAAAGACTCCGGTGCGCTTCAGGCGCTCGTAATCGAGGCATACACCCGTGAGGCTGTCTGCCCGCGCCCGGGGCAGAGAGTTATCGACCACGTCCGTGAGATCGCACAAGCCCCAGACGCCGCGCGGCGCGGGGTCCCGCTCACGCAGAAACCCCGCGAAAAGAAAGACGCACCACCCCGCAAGAAGCCGTGGGTCCCCTCCGTGCGCACGGACCACGCCACCCTTGAGGAAAGCGGGGACGATCGGCTGATCGCGTTCGCCGAATACGGGTCGTGGTGCTCGACGGAAACCCTCCTCCCGAAATACGCCCTCGGCGCGATCGAACCAATACACACGAAATGGGGCATGGCTGACTCGACACGCACGACGTCGAGCGCCCCACCCGTGCAAAATCTCGGGAAAAAGAACGGGATCCGAGAATGCTTCATTCCACGCCCGGGATTCGCTTTCGTCGCAGTCGACCACGGCGGTCTCGAAAACGCAACGCTAGCGCAGTGCTGTATCTGGTATGCGCGCAAGCACGGGTTCGCGGATTTCGTGCGCGGTGGGGGGGATCTGCATTGCCTGGTCGGAGCTGCAATCCACGGGTGCTCGTACGAGGAGGCTTTGCGCTTGCATGCGGAGGAGGAGCCGGCGTTCGAGAACGCCCGCCAGGCGGCGAAACCGGTGAATTTCGGATCTCCGGGAGGCGCGGGTTGGCGCCGGCTCCAAGCCTCGGCGAAGCTCCTCCAAGGATTCGACTGGACCGACGGCGACGCGAAGCGATACAAGGCCGCCTGGCGAGCGGCTTGCCCGGACGTCGTAGCGTACCATGCCTGGGTGGACTCCCGCGCGGACGGAAAGGGGCGGTACACAGTGCCGATCCCCGGCACGACGATTACGCGACGGGGTTGCACGTATTGTTCCGCGTGCAACAACGGATTCCAGGCTCTGGGCGCTGTGGTCGAAGCGTACGTCGGATGGGAGATTTGGCGAGAGTGCCTCACCGGGCGTACGCGCGCGGGGGCGTTTTCGGTGCTGGGGCTGTGCCACATCGTCAACTACGTGCACGACGAATTCATCCTAGAGTGCCCGCGCGAATTCGTGCACGAATGCGCGGAGCGACTCGAATGGTTCATGGCGGAAATCCCCCTCGCAATCATGCCGGACGTGCCACTGCGGTCCGACGCGAAAGCCATGGCATTTTGGTCGAAAAAAGCGAAGCGCGTCATCCGGGACGGGCGCTTGCAGGTGTGGGAGGGGTGATGCTCCTAGCAGCGATCGACCCCGGTGCCCACCCAGCGTACGTCCTACTCGATCTCGAGCAAGCCCACCCACGACGCTACTTTCCCCGCGCCGGACCCCTGCCCCTCGTGGTCGCCGCGGCACTCGCGCACCCGGATTGGCTGTCCCGAGCGGGCGCCGTGGCGACAGAACTCCAATGGTTTCGCCGGCGGCGCAAGGCTTCGCCGAAATCGATCCTCACGCTTGCGTTTTCGGCGGGGTGGCAGCTCGCTCGGGCGTGCGCGTACGGGGCGACGCCACTCGCTCTCGACGTCGACGCCTGGCGAGCTGCTTTGGGTTTGGATCCGGGCGTCCC
Source organism: Candidatus Omnitrophota bacterium (assembly GCA_023227925.1). Lineage (GTDB taxonomy): Bacteria > Omnitrophota > Gorgyraeia > Gygaellales > Profunditerraquicolaceae > JALOCE01. Next base: position 7,149 of record JALOCE010000013.1, on the reverse strand, counting down.
CAAGGAGGTAGCCGCGGCGCGATGCGCCCGATCGCTTTTGCCTGCGGAAACCCTTCTCTTCGCACGAACGGGGGCGTCGCCGAAAAGGCTTGCCGATCTCTATGATGCCGTCATGATCGGATGGGCCGCGTTTTTGCAGCCCGCCGAGTACCGATCCCCGCCGTAACCACCAAAAAAAACGAGAAAAGAAATGACCTTGAACCCCGACCCCGAAGATCGAATTGCCGAGCTTTTCGAGCAACAGCAAATCAAAATCGCATCTGCGTTGCAGGACGTAGCTGCTGTCTGGGAAAAAATCAACACGACGCCAATCGACTCTGCAGACATGGCGCACTGCCTGCGGCAAATTGCTCAGAAGATCGAGGACGCATGATCTCCACGCTCGAAGCCCTTCGCGACGCGCGGATTCTCGTTCGCGATCTCGACGCCCAAGTCCGCAACATCGAGGCACCACACCTCGCGGCGGCCGAAGCCGTGTCCTTCGAGGCCCGGGCGGATCTCGCCGCGGCCCGCGCGCTCGAAGCGGAGCTCGCGTCCGACGCCGCGACGCGCTATGCCGAAGCGATGTCCGCCCGCCGGGCATCCCTACTCGCGGGACACGAAACCCCTATGCCCGGCGTTCCGGCGGGATGTGTGGTGCAATGCCGACCCGTAGTGTCGATTGCTGCGCCCGACGAAATCCCCCGGGCTCTATGTGCGCCCGACAAGACGCTCGTGGCGGCCTCCCTCAAGCAGGGCGCAGTCCCCGGCGCGCGCTTGACGGAGCGATTCGTGTTCGTCTTTCGCGCGACGGACGATTTTGCTTGCACGGCGCCGGGACGCGAGGCAAGGTAGCGTATGCCCACCAAACCCCCGACAATCCAAACCAGGCGAATCGCCTGGGCTGCTCACCGCGGCGTGCCTGGCCCCTGGCGCGTCGACTTCAAGAGCCTCAACCGACACGACCGTCGAGCTGCTCTGGTGTGCCTACGATCGGAGTCGAAATACTGCGCATCGTGCAACCGCGTTGCGCGGGGAGGAAAGCAATGACCGGCTATTTCAAGGTGATTTCCACAGGTCGCGATCTACACGGACACGAGTGCCGCCGCGGCGGAGCACGCTCCGGTGCCCCCGTCCCGCCCGAACGTCGCCTGTGCTCATGGGTTTACCCTTACGGAGGGGCGCGGCAGAGGCTCGCGGCGCAAGCCCAAGCCCAAGCGCAACAAGCACTCGTACAAGGATCCCGTGCAGAAGAGGTGCGTTGTGGCTGATGGGATCAAACACGACCGAGGGAAACCTCCTTGGGATCTCCTCCCTTGGGACGCTGTACACGAAATCGTGTCGGTCCTGCAATTCGGCGCTCAGAAATACGGTTCGCGAAACTGGGAGGGCGGGCTCCTATATTCGCGTCTGTTCGCCGCAGCGCAAAGGCATCTGACGTCTTGGTTCCAAGATCACGAAGACTACGATCCAGAGACAGGAATCTCACACCTCGCACATGCAGCGTGTTGCTGCCTATTCCTCCTCGCGTTCGTGGTTCGTGGACGCGAGGACCTTGACGATCGCCCATGCCGGTGAAACCCCCCTGCCCCCACGGGCGGTTGCGCTCGAAATGCTCTGAGTGCCGGCGCGAGTACGCCCGCGAGTACATGCGCGACCGCAGCGCCGACCCCGCCTACCGCGAACGCAAGCGCGAGTACAACCGCGACCGCCGCGCCGACCCGGCCTACCGCGAGCGCGAGCGCGAATATCAGCGCGCGCGCAACGCCGACCCCGCCTACCGCGAACGCAAGCGCGAATACGACCGCGACCGCAGCGCCGACCCCACCTACCGCGAACGCAAGCGCGAATACGCCCGCGCGCGCAACGCCGACCCCGCCTGCCGCGAACGCAAGCGCGAATACGCCCGCGCGCGCAACGCCGACCCCGCCTGCCGCGAACGCAAGCGCGAGTACATGCGCGAGTACGGCCGCGCTCGCCGCGCCGACCCAGCCTACCGCGAACGCAAGCGCGAGTACATGCGCGAATATCAGCGCGCCCGCAGCGCCGACCCCGTCTGCCGCGAACGCAAGCGCGAATACGACCGCGCGCGCTACGCCGACCCCACCTACCGCGAACGCAAGCGCGAATATCAGCGCGACCGCCGCGCCGCAGCCAAAACCAAAAAGGAATCAGTATGATCGTCGTAGACCCAGAGCTCAAAGCCTTCATTCCCCCGCTTAGCTCGGCCGAGCGTGCCTCCCTCGAGGCGGAGATCGTTGCCGCCGGACGGGCTGTGGATCCGATCGCCGTCTGGTCCACCCCCGAGGGGGACGTAATCGTCGACGGGCATCACCGGTTCGAAATTTGCCAAGCGCATGGCCTGCCTTTTGCGCTGCGGTACGTCCAATTCGACAGCCGTGATGAAGCCAAGTCTTGGATGCTGGATCACCAGCTGGCCCGGCGAAACCTGACTGCAGATCAGGTCGTCGCACTCGCAGCCCTCCGCGGGATCGATCCTCCGGCTGGGTTCCGCGGTCTCGCGGCGCAGAAGACGTGCGCCGAGCTCGTTGCCGCCGGGGCCGCCGACGCGCTTGCCCCGGTGCTCGCAGGCAAGTCAACGGCGCGTGTCGCGTGGCTGCGCTGGCGCGAGCGCAACGGGCAAGCAGGATCGCGGAAGCAGCGCGCTAGGACCTCACCAGCGCCACTCGAGGCCGCCCGCGCCGCCCAAAACGCCCGCGACGAGGTTTCCGCCGACCGCCAGGCCCTTCGCGCAGCTCTGGACGCGCTCGCGCGCGCGGAGTCCACGCTCGACGCACGAGCGGCTATCGCGTCCGCTCCGCCCGTGGCCATGCCGACGGAGCTGCCACCAGGCGAAAGGGTTTGCACGGCTGTGGCTTTGCTGAGCGACGTCCACTATGGCGCGTCTTTCCCCGAGGCCGCGAACACGTTCGGGAATCGCTACTCTCCGGCGATCGCTGCGTTTCGGTTGAACCGTTTCTTCGCCGCTACGCGCTGGAACGTGAAACACTATCGCCTTTGGGGCGCCAGGATCGATCGGCTCGTGCTGGCCTGTGCTGGCGACCTCGTGGATGGACATCTCCACGACGAGCAGGTCGAGACGTCCCTCGCGCCACTCGAGTCGGCGCGGCAGGTTTACCCGATCCTCGCGTCTGGCGTGCGTTTTCTCGAACAAGAGGTCCACACCACGGTCATCGGGGCGTACGGAAACCACGGGCGGTTGACTCAGAAAATCCGACACATCACCGGCGCGCGCCACAACGTCGAACACGAGGTGTACCGGCGCCTGGCAGAGGATTTCCCCGGACAGGTCACGGCCGAGCCTTGCGAGGATCAATACCTGGACGTGTACGATTGGACGCTCCACGTTACGCACGGCACGGGCGTGCGCTATCAGGGCGGTATCCAGGGCGTGCAGACGCCGCTGAACAAGGCCGCGATGGGGTGGCGAGCGCAGCGCCCAGACAAGTCTCGGATGGTACACCTCCTCGGACATCTTCACACGCTGCTGTTCGGCGGGTCTTGGCTGCTCAACGGATCGATCGTCGGCTACGGCCCGCATGCTGCGTTCCTGCGATGCGCCCCCGAGCTCCCGGCGCAGTGGTTTTTCCTAATCGATTCGAAACGCGGGCCTACGAACTTCACTCCGCTGTGGGTGTCCGACGCGAAAGACGAGGTGTCGCTGTGACCGTGTGGACCGCCGGACAATGCATCGCCAATCGTCGTGCGCGTGGGGTCACTGCGCACGACGATTGGCTGGCGAGTATCGATGCCACAGCAAGATCGGAAAGACTTTGGTGTGCTCGGTCAGCCAAAGATCGGCGCGAGGCCGAGCGTACTGGGCTGCTTGCGCGCAACGAAGAGCGCGCCCGGGCTTGGGCGCGGTCGAGAGGTGTACTGTGAAACCCTCCGTAAAAATCCGGCGCGTACCCCCCGAAGCAATCCGCAGCTGGTACGCGGAACTCGGCGGGCGCTGGGAGGAGGGTGGTTACTACTGGGGCGCGTTCGAGGGACGGCGCCTGATTGGGTATGCCGGGCTAATCCCGAGTCGACGATTTTCGGATGCTGTCTACCTGCATTGCGCGGGGGTGTTGCCCGAAGCTCGCGGAAAACGCTTGCAACGGCGGCTTATCCGCACTCGGTTGGCCTGGGCGCGCCGTAGCGGATATCTATGGGCTGTGACTTACGTCATGCCTTACAACGTGCCGTCGTTGCGATCTCTGATTGCCTGCGGTTTTCGCCCATACACCCCGGCAATCGCGTGGGGCGGACGAGACGTGGTATACCTGACCAGATCAACAGAGAGGCAAACATGACCAAAGGATCACACGACCGACAACCCAATGCGGACTCGAACGGTTAACAGGAGGAGAGCATGAGTGAGCAACGAAGCTGTTTCCGGCACGGAGCCTTTGACGAGGTGCGGTGTCCGGCGTGCGCTGATGAAGCCTACGAGGCCGCTCTGGCCACGGGCAACCGCGAGACGCTTGCTGCGGAGATCGAATCTCGACTTCGGGCATCTCACAACTGCTACGGCACAAGTTTCAAGCGCGAGCCCAATGGTCCGTGTGTCTGGACCAAGCCTCTATGGCTGGAGCGGACGGAACCACCGTGGCGGCAGTGGGCCGAGGAGGCCGCTGCTGTGCTGATCGGGGGTGCGCGATGACTTGCTCTGGATGTTTTCTGCGGCTCAAGCCCGACTCGTGGTGCGCGGAATGCGTAGAAGTGGCGAGAGACAATCAGTTGCGGGCGATGCGGCTGATCGAGGTGGTAGAGGCGGACCCTTTTATCTTCAGCGCAGAAACTCGCGCATCCGTAGAGATGATGCAAGAATGCAAGTCCAGGATCCGAATCCCACTGGCGCGACGGCCCGGAAATGCACTCAACGTGGAAATCGGTCAGCCGGCCGATAGGTGCATCCAAAAGCGCCCACACCACTGGCCTAACTCCATGACCGCCATACGATGGCTCGCGTCTGGTGGCGAGGCTCTGGTGTTCGGGTGCTGTTGCCCGCCGTGTCCGCTTGACAGCTGGTCGAAGGATTCCGCGCCGGTAGACGGCGACGGAGAGCGGAGTTGAACCATGGAGAATGCGAACCCAACCGTCGCGCGGAGAGGCAACGGCGCGCAGCCGAACGCGCAGCGCAAACACCCACCGAACGTACCGCCAAGCTGCGGCAAGCCGCAGGCGGTATCGCGAGCTGCATCCAGCACAAGACGTGCAGAGGGTGACGCTATGACCCTACCCAAAGGCTTCAGCACAATCCGCGCGCACTCCCCGGGCGTGTACCTCGACCTGCTCCACCCCGATCCGGATCTGATCTCGCTCGAAGACATTGCCTGGTCCCTCGCGAGGATCAATCGCTGGACGGGGCACACCAGGGCCTATTCTGTGGCCGAGCACTGTGTGTACGTGTCCTGCATCGCGCCTGAGCTACTACGCCCGTGGGCTCTGCTGCACGACGCGGAGGAATATGCCACGGGCGATTGCTCGTCTCCGCTGAAGCAACTCCTACGCGGGATCCCCGACCTACCCGAGGATGTGCGCAGCGAGCTCCGCGCCGAACTCTCGCCGGAGCTGTGGCATTTCCTTTGCGCGGCCATCCCGGGCTATCGATCGATCCAAGACGGTTGGGCTCGAGCCGTATCCACACGATTCGGGGTGCCGGTCGAGCGCGTCAAACAGTGGGATCTCGAAGCCCTACTCGCCGAACGGCGCGACCTCTTAGGGATCGACGCGCCTTGGATCGAAGACAGCATGGGGTACGTGGCTTGTCCCGTGCCGGTGCGCCCGCTGGGGGATCCAAACCGAGCCGAGCGCTTGTACCTTCGCCGAGCGTGGGAGCTGGGGATCCGATGACGCCCAGCAGCACATGGCGCGACCTCGAAGCTTGGCTATCCGCCGCACCGAACCGGACAGTGTGTATCGACCACACAGACCGGTACTTCAGATGCTTGCTCCGCGAAGACAGTCCGGGGTACGTCCCCGCCGATAGCGGTCCGCGGATACAACCGCAATCGTGGTGTTGTAATCACTGTGATGCAACAGCGGATTGCGCGGTAGCTGGGGCGATCTGCTGCTGGGCCCGACAGGGCCTCGGAGCGAGCCCCGGCGGGTAGGGAAACATCCTACCTATTTTCTCTAGGCAGACGGATTTCGCTGGCGCGTGCCCGAGCCGGGGCGCATGATTTGATCCTCCGGCGCTGGCCCGCGACCGAGTCACGGGCCAGCGCCGGACGAAGCCCCAGGAGCATCATGACCAACCGAGAATCGATCGTATCGCCAGAGATCGCGGAAGAAATCGCGGAAGCCCTAACGGAACCCGGCGAGGACGAGCCCACCCCCACCCCCGTCAATCCTATCGATCAGGAATCGATCGCGGACATTCTCGCCCGACGCGAGGAAGCCGAGGCCGCACTCGCTCGACGAGCAGAGGAAAACCGCCGCTTGGCGGCGGAGATACGCGAGCAAGCGGCTACACAGTACGACGCGTCTGTCGCTGCCGCTACTGCTGCGTGGAACGCTGCCGTCGCACTCGCAGACGCTGAACGGGAGGCGATCGACCGCGAGGCGGATCGCCTCGAAGCAGAGGCGGACGTCATCGCCGTACCGACTCGGGCAGCGAAGAGCCCCCGGGCACCGACTCGGGCAGCGAAGAGCCCCCGGGCACCGACTCGGGCGGCGAAGGCTCCCCAAGCAACCACTGACTGCGTAGTAGCTGCCGTCGCGGCCGGCGCAGATCGCCGTGCCGAAGTCGTGCTGCGCACGGGGCTCACCGCCACGCAAGTCACACGAGCACTCGCGGCGGCCGTCAAGGCTGGCCTGCTGCATCGCACCGGGACCAAGCGCGGCACGACCTACGGTGTCGAAGCCGTCGAAGCCGTCCGGGGGACGAAATGACCTGGCTTAACCGCACAGATTTGGACGTTTCGTGGCCGGATTGGCTACGATCGGGTAATTGGGTATCCGCCGACATCATGCTGGTCAACGGAACCGTGTGCTGGCACGACGGCGAGTGGCGCGGCGGCGAGTGGCGCGGCGGTGTATGGTGCGACGGCGAGTGGTGCGGCGGCATCTGGCGAGGCGGCATCTGGCGAGGCGGCATCTGGCGAGGCGGCATCTGGCGAGGCGGCGAGTGGCGCGGCGGCGTCTGGTGCGGCGGCGAGTGGC
>JALOCE010000132.1 GCA_023227925.1 Candidatus Omnitrophota bacterium | reverse complement strand
CGTTTACCTAAAAGATTCTGCCTGAAACGGCCTTGTTTGCCTTTTAACATATCCGATAAAGATTTCAAAGGCCTGTTGCTGGCGCCCATTACCGGACGGCCATGCCTGCCGTTATCTAAAAGCGCATCTACTGCTTCCTGAAGCATACGTTTTTCATTACGGATGATTATTTCAGGCGCGCTTAACTCCATAAGTTTTCTTAAACGGTTATTACGATTGATCACGCGGCGATATAGGTCATTTAAATCCGAAGTAGCAAACCTGCCGCCGTCTAACGGGACCAACGGTCTTAAATCCGGCGGGATAACCGGCAGGATCTCTAAAATCATCCATTCGGGCCTATTGCCGGATTTTTTGAAATCTTCGACTATCCTTAGGGTTTTTAAAGTCTTACGATTGCCCAGCGCTTCTTTTGATTTTTCCAGATCCCTGCGCAGCTTACGGCAATGAGAATCAAGGTCTAATTCTTTCAACAGGTCGCGTATTGCTTCAGCGCCGATTTTTGCTTTAAAGTTTTGGCCGTATTTATTCAACGCCTCCTGATAATTCTCTTCGCTTAAGAGTTCTTTTTTCTTGAGCGGAGTATTACCGGGATCGACCACTACATATTCTTCATAATAGATTATTTTCTCCAGATCACGCAGGCCGATATTCAATAATGCGCTCATGCGGCTGGGTACAGCCTTAAAAAACCAGATGTGCGTAACCGCGGCAGCTAATTCAATGTGCCCCATGCGTTCACGCCTTACCGAGGAGCGGTCTACAGTGACCCCGCAACGGTCGCAGGTGATCCCTTTGAATTTGATCCCTTTATATTTACCGCAGTTACATTCCCAATCGCGTACCGGCCCAAAGATCTTCTCGCAGAAGAGCCCGTCTTTTTCCGGCTTTAAGGTGCGGTAATTTATAGTCTCTGCTTTTTTTACCTCGCCTTTTGACCAGGATTTTATCACTTGCGGCGAAGCAATCTTTATTGAAATCGTATCAAAGGTAATATTATCTTCCATCATTTTGCCTTTTCCGTTCTGATATCAAGGCCTAAGCCTTGCAATTCTTTAATAAGAACATTGAAGGATTCCGGGGTGCCGTGTGTCAGGCGCTGCTCTCCCTTAACGATCGCTTCGTAGATCCTGGTCCTGCCTGAAACGTCGTCGCTTTTTACTGTAAGCATTTCCTGTAAGGTAAAGGCGCTTCCGTAAGCTTCCAGGGCCCAGACTTCCATTTCTCCTAATCTCTGTCCGCCGAATTGCGCCTTTCCGCCTAACGGCTGCTGCGTAACTAATGAATAAGGCCCTATGGAACGGGCATGGATTTTTTCATCTACCAAGTGTATCAATTTCATCATATAAATATATCCGACGGTTACATGCTGATCAAAGGTGTCTCCCGTGTAACCGTCATGAAGAATGATTTTTCCGTCTTCAGGCAATCCCGCTTTTTTCAGCATGTCTTTGATCTCTTCTTCTGTGGCGCCATCAAATACCGGACAGCTGATATTCAAGCCTAAAGCTTTTGCTGCCCAGCCAAGATGGGTTTCCAGTATCTGGCCTACGTTCATACGCGAAGGTACGCCCAGTGGATTCAAGACGAGTTCGACCGGTGTGCCGTCCGGCATATAAGGCATATCTTCTTCGGGTAAGATACGGGCTACTACTCCCTTGTTTCCGTGCCTGCCCGCTAACTTATCACCTTCGGCGACTTTACGCTTGGTGGCGATATATACGACCACCCTCTTTAATACCCCTGCCGGTAATTCATCGCCACGCCTTACTTTTTCGATCTCCTGTTCCTGCTCAGCCAATAATTCCTGTATCTGTTCGTCAAAAGAAGCAACCAGTATCTTTGCCTCTTCGTTATCGTTAAAATCTACTTTTTCCAGTTTTTTCTTATCTACTCCCAAAAGCTGGGCAAGCCGATTTGTTTTTTCGGTCTGAATAAATTCTATTTCCTGTTTGTAATAAGCTTTCAGTTCTTTGATCCTGGCTAATTCTTTAGTCTTGTCTTCTTTGGATTTTCTTCCGCGTTCTTTGCGTTGGAATACGTGGACATCGACCACCACGCCCTCTACTCCCGGCGGGACAGTCAAAGATGTGTCACGTACGTCAGAAGCTTTCTCACCGAATATGGCCCTTAAAAGCCTTTCTTCCGGAGATAATTCTGATTCTGTCTTAGGGGTAACTTTACCTACCAGGATATCTCCAGGGGTAACTTCAGCCCCGATACGGATTATGCCTGTTTCATCCAGATTCCTTAACGCCTCTTCGCTGACATTCGGGATATCCCGCGTTATTTCTTCGTTACCCAGGCGTGTTTCGGTCGCTTCGATTTCAAATTCTTCCACATGGATAGAGGTAAAGGCATCTTCGCGCACCAATTTTTCATTGAGGAGAATAGCGTCTTCGAAATTATAACCTCTCCACGGCATAAAAGCGCAAAGAAGGTTTTTACCTAAGGCTAATTCGCCGCTTTTGGTGCTTGTTCCGTCTGCGATTGATTGGCCTTTTTCTACGCGCTCTCCTATTTTTACCAATGGCCTCTGGTTCAAACAGGTATCGGCATTAGTACGAAGGAATTTTTTAAGATGGTATATTTTCTTGCCGATGCTTACCGAGGAAGCGTCTACGCTTGTTACTTTTCCGGATTCTTCTGCTACTACTACTGTACCGGAATCCCGCGCTACTTTTTCCTCCATGCCTGTTCCTACCAGGGGTGCTTCGGTAATCATTAAAGGCACTGCCTGTCTTTGCATGTTCGAACCCATCAGGGCGCGGTTAGCGTCATCATGCTCAAGGAAAGGAATTAAAGATGCGGCAACAGAAACAAGCTGCTTAGGGGAAACATCCATATATTGGACTTGTTTGGGAGGGACTTTAGGAAAATCGCCTCTGTGACGGCAAGAGATCAAACGATCCACAAAATTCCCTTCACTATCTAATGGCATATTTGCCTGTGCAATTATCTTGTCTTCTTCAAGGTCAGCAGTCAGATATTCAATTTTACGGGTAACACGCCCTTCTTCTACTTTTCTATAAGGTGTTTCAATAAGTCCTAATATATTTACGCGCGCATAGCTGCTTAATGAAGAAATAAGGCCGATATTCGGGCCTTCAGGTGTTTCAATGGGGCAAACCCTTCCATAATGCGAAGGGTGGATGTCTCTTACTTCGAAACCCGCACGTTCCCTGGATAAACCACCAGGCCCCAAAGCGCTTAACCTTCTCTTATGCGTCATCTCGGCTAAGGGGTTAACCTGGTCCATGAACTGGGATAACTGACTGCGGCCAAAGAAGTCGCGGATCTGATTTGATAAAAGTTTTGAATTTATCAGGTAGTGCACGTTCAGCGAATCGGCATCGCCTAATATACTTAATCTTTCTTTTACCGAACGTTCGATACGGGAAAGGCCGATCCTCACCTGATTCTGGACTAATTCACCTACTGTTTTTATGCGGCGGTTACCTAAATGATCTATATCATCAAGCTTGCCAACCCCGTCTTTAAGTTTTATAAGGTATTCTATTACCCTGATCACTGTTTCCGAATCAAGGATCCTTTTTTCCAAAGAAACATCCATGTCCAGCTTTCTGTTCAAGATAAACCTGCCTACCCTTTCCAGGTCGTACCTTGCCGGATCAGAGAATAATCTATAAAATAATTCCTGGGCCGATTCATTCGTCACTGGTTCGGTGGGCCGCATTTTGCGGTAGAAATCTAAATAAGCCTCTTCCTTATTTTTGGTATAGTCTTTTTTCAGGGTATTGTGAATCTCGGGATAATCATGGCCAAAGGCTTTGATTATCTCTTGATCCGTAGAAAAACCCAATATCCTTAAAAGTTGCGTGGCGGGAAAGTTTCTGCGTCTATCAACATAAGCAAGGATGGTTTCGGTCAAATCATATTTAAATTCAAGCCATGCTCCGCGATACGGGATTATCCTTCCGTAATATATATTCTTGCCGCTGGGATGTTCTTCTATTTCAAAAGAGACTCCCGGGGAACGTTGCAGCTGGCTTACCACTACCCTTTCATCACCGTTAATAATAAAGGTGCCGGTTTCGGTCATAAGAGGTATCTCGCCAAAATAAGCATCCTGTTCTTTGGTTTCGCGCGGCGTGGTCAATCTGAATTTCACTTTAAGGGGTGCCGCATAACTTAGGGCCCTTCTCTTTGACTCCGAAATATTATATTTAGGCTTGCCGAGGGTATAGCTGATGAATTCCAGCTTTACAGAACGATTAGCATTCTCTATAGGAAACAACTCTTCAAAGACTTCCTGCAGGCCCTGGCGTTTTCTGTCCTGTAGAGTCGAATCTAATTGCAAAAATTCACGGTAGGCCTCAAGCTGCACGTCTAAGAGGTGCGGGAGGTCATACACTTCCTTAAGTTTTGCAAAGCTTTTACGTTTCATCATCATTCGCTAAACACTCCAATTAGCAA
>JALOCE010000131.1 GCA_023227925.1 Candidatus Omnitrophota bacterium | reverse complement strand
TTTAAAGAGCTTAAGCCGCTGATGGAGCATATCCGTAAGCACGCGGATGAATTGGAATGCGTGGTTTCGGATGACGCCTGGGATCTGCCAAAATATAGAGAGATGCTGTTTATAAAATAAAATGAGATATCACCATCTACCCGGAAAACAAGGGCTTTATGATCCGCAGTTCGAACACGATTCCTGCGGCGTGGGGTTCGTTTGTAATATCAAGGGCGAAAAATCCAATGCTATCATAAGGCAGGGTATCGAGGTTTTGCATCGATTATCGCATCGTGGGGCAGTAGGTTCAGATCCAAAAACCGGGGATGGGGCAGGCATCTTGATCCAGACGCCGCATGAGTTCTTTAAAAGAGTAGCTTTAAGTTCAAAAATCGAATTGCCAGGCCCGGGTTCATACGGCACGGGGTTGATATTCCTGCCTCAAGAGAGTTCGGAGCGCGAATTCTGTAAAGAAGCATTTGAGAAAGTAATTAAAGAAGAGGGCCAAATGCTTTTGGGCTGGCGGGTTGTCCCTGTCGATAATTCGGGTATTGGTAAAGGCGCCAAGAGCACTCAACCGGCCTTTGAACAGATCTTTATCTTAAGAAATAAATCCTTAAACGATGATTTAGCTTTCGAAAGAAAACTTTATATTATTAGAAAGCAGGTTGAAAATACGATCCGCGCATCCGGCTTAGAGCAGAAGGAATCTTTTTATATTACTAATCTTTCCTGCCGCACATTCGCTTATAAAGGGTTGCTTATGCCCAATCAGCTGGAGAATTTTTTCCTTGACCTTAAAGATGACAGTATAAAGAGCGCCTTATGTTTAGTGCATTCGCGCTATAGCACTAATACCTTCCCTACCTGGGATTTGTCGCAGCCCTTCAGATTTTTAGCCCATAACGGAGAGATCAATACTTTACGCGGCAATATCAACGGTGTAAGCGCCAGAGAGCGCTTGCTGACCAGTGAATTGTTCGGCACGGATATAGAAAAAATTAAGCCGGTAATTGTAGAGGGGGGAAGCGATTCGGCAGCGATCGATAATTTCTTTGAACTTTTGGTTTTATCCGGCAGGTCGCTGGAACATGCGATGATGATGCTTATCCCCGCAGCCTGGGAACACGATAGCCTTATGAGCAAGGAACTAAGGGATTTTTATAAATATCACGCCTGTTTTATGGAGCCTTGGGATGGCCCGGCAGCTATAGCTTTTACCGACGGCAGGAATATCGGGGCAGTACTTGATAGAAATGGGCTCCGGCCTGCGCGTTACATCATTACTAAAAACGGCTTTGTGGTTATGGCATCCGAAGTGGGCGTGTTAGATATTGATCCTGGCGAGATCAAGGTTTCCGGAAGGCTTGAGCCCGGGAAAATATTTTTTATTGATACTCAATCAGGTTGTATCGTAGAAGACGCCCAAATCAAAGAGCGGGTATCAAGCCGCGCTCCATATGGAAAGTGGAATAGCCAGAGTATGGTTGATTTTGATAGCTTAAGCCCCAGTAACGCCGACCATAGGAAACCCGGAGATATTATTTCACAGCTGGCGGCCTTTGGTTATTCGCGTGAAGACTTAAAGATGATTATTAAGCCTATGGCAGAAGAGGCTAAAGAGCCGGTGGGCTCTATGGGCAGTGATATCCCGCATGCTTTTTTATCGAATAAGCCGCAGATCCTTTACAGTTATTTTAAACAACTCTTTGCGCAGGTAACTAATCCGGCGATAGACTCTATCAGAGAAAAGCTGGTAATGAGCTTAGAGAGTTTTATCGGCCCGGAAAAAAATGTCTTAGAAGAGACTCCGCAACACAGCCATAAACTCAGGGTAAGAAATCCCATTTTTACCGATGAAGAGTTAGCAAAGATCCGCGATATCAGCATCAATGGTTTCCGCTCCAAGACAATATATACTTTTTTTAATGCAGACAGCGGTAAAGAAGGATTCTTACGTGCGCTGGAAAGGATTTGTTTCGAGGCGGAATATGCTATTGATCAGGGTTATTCTTTTATCATTTTAAGCGATAGGGGCGCGGATAGAGACAATATTGCTTTGCCTGCGCTTTTAGCTACTAGCGCCGTCCATCAATATCTGGTAAAGAAGACTATTCGTTCTGAAGTTGCGTTAGTAATAGAGAGCGCAGAGCCGAGGGAGGTGCATCATTTTGCTTTACTCTTTGGTTATGGCGCTGATTGTGTTAATCCTTATCTTAGCTATCAAGCGATAGAATATCTTATTGCTGAAAAAGAGCTCCGCATAGCCTCCAAAACTGCCCAGAAGAATTATATTAAAGCCTTGAGCGATGGGATATTGAAAATATTATCCAAGATGGGTATTTCTACTTTGAGAAGTTACCGCGGCGCGCAGATATTTGAGGCGCTAGGGCTAGAAGATGGTTTTATCGCCAGATATTTTACCGGGACTGCTACGCGTATCGGCGGGACTGGCCTTGAAGGAATAATCGATGAGACTATTAGAAGGCACGAGGCCGCTTATATTGAAAGAGGGGTAGCCGGAGCGTGTTTAAATAGCGGAGGGGTCTATCAATGGAAAAAAGACGGAGAATTTCATCTCTGGAATCCGGAGAGTATCGCCAGCCTCCAGGATGCTACGCGGGAAAATAACCCCGATTATTATAAAAAATTTGCCCAACTGATCAATGATCAGTCGGAAAATCCGACTACTTTAAGGAGCCTGCTTAAGTTTAAAAAAACAGATGCTATCCCTCTTAATGAAGTTGAGCCGGCCGAAGATATTATGAAACGTTTTGTCACCGGAGCAATGAGTTTCGGTTCGATAAGCGCTGCCGCGCACGAGACTATTGCTATTGCCATGAACCGTATTGGCGGTAAGTCTAATACCGGAGAGGGCGGTGAAGACCCTAATAGATTTATTGCTTTACCTAATGGAGATTCCCGCAGAAGCGCTATTAAACAAGTCGCCTCGGGAAGATTCGGGGTGACTATCAATTATCTGGTGAATGCCGATGAAATACAGATCAAGATCGCCCAGGGCGCAAAGCCGGGAGAAGGAGGGCAATTACCGGGGCATAAAGTCAGCGAAGCAATTGCCCGCACCAGGTATACTACTGTCGGCGTGACTTTGATCTCGCCTCCGCCCCACCACGATATTTATTCTATTGAAGATCTTGCCCAGCTGATTTTCGATTTAAAGAATGCCAATCCGCGCGCGCGGATTAGTGTCAAGCTCGTTTCGGAAATCGGAGTAGGGACAGTTGCCGCAGGTGTGGCAAAGGGCCACGCAGATCTTATCCTTATCTCCGGGGGAGACGGAGGGACTGGCGCTTCCCCGCGCAGTTCTATCAGATATGCCGGCCTACCCTGGGAGCTGGGGCTTTCTGAAACGCATCAGACACTGATGTTGAATGATTTACGCTCCAGGGTACGCATACAGACCGATGGCCAGATGCGTACCGGCCGCGATGTGGCTATTGCTGCTTTATTAGGGGCTGAAGAATATGGTTTTTGCTCCGCTGTATTAGTTACAATCGGCTGCGTAATGTTAAGGCACTGCCACTTGAATAATTGCTCGGTTGGCGTAGCCACTCAGGATGATATTTTAGAGAAGAGATTCAGGGGCAGGCCGGAATTTATCGTGAATTATTTTCGTTTTGTGGCTGGAGAGCTGCGCGAAATAATGGCCAGCCTCGGCTTAAGGACTATCAACGATATGGTCGGCAGGACCGACTTGCTTGAGCTTAATAAAGAAATTATCCCTTTAAAAGCCAAAGGAATAGATTATTCCCGTATCCTTTATAAACCTGATCTTCCCGATGCGGTTGGCCGCTTCTGTCACTCTAAACAATATAATTGGCTGGATGCGGTGCTGGATAAAAAACTGATCAAGCTCTGCGAGGAAGGTTTACAGAAAAATAAACCAGTGAAAATTTCTACGGAAATTAATAATACCAACAGGGCTGTGGGTACCATGTTGAGCGGTGAAGCCATAAGAAGATGCGGAGATGGGGTGCTATTAGAAGATACTATTACTTGTAAATTTAAAGGAATTGCCGGCCAGAGTTTCGGCGCATTCCTGGCAAAAGGGATTACTTTTGAATTAGAGGGGATGAGTAATGATTATGTGGGAAAGGGCATCTCCGGAGGGAAAATTATTATCTATCCGGATAGCAGGGCAGGCTATGAGGCCGATGAGAATATCATTATAGGTAATACTGCTTTCTACGGAGCTATATCCGGCGAGGCCTATATTAACGGAGCTGCCGGAGAGAGGTTCTGCATTAGAAATTCAGGCCTATACGCGGTAGTGGAAGGCGTGGGAGACCATGGCTGCGAGTATATGACCGGGGGAAGGGTAATTGTTTTAGGAAAAACCGGAAGGAATTTTTCCGCTGGGATGAGCGGCGGGATAGCTTATGTATATGACGAGGATAAGAAATTTAAAGAGAGGTGCAATACCGATATGGTGGAATTGTCGGCGGTGGAA
>JALOCE010000130.1 GCA_023227925.1 Candidatus Omnitrophota bacterium | reverse complement strand
GGCGGAATGGCATACGCGCACGTCTCAGAAGCGTGTGGGGTAACCCTTGAGGGTTCAACTCCCTCTCCCCGCATTAAATTGTACGGTTGCCCCAAAAACTCTCCCTTTCCTCCAAAAACAAACAAAGTTATTGGTACAGTTAATAATTCTCCATAAAACGATTCATATTGTAAGTTATTTTAACTTAAAGAAATGAAAGAATGGGTTAAATCACAAGATTTGAATCTATGATTACCATAACTTCTCTTAGCTCAGTGTCGCTTTGTTCGTTACAGAAATCTGCTTCTTGCAATTCGCAGATACCTACAACGCAAGTAACTATATCAGATAGTTTATCGGCAATTTGACCCTTTTGCACACAGGCAGCTACAAGTTCTTTAAGACGCGACCCGGAGGGCTTCATTCCTTTGCTGATCATATTGCGAATCTCCCGAATCTCATTATCCGGGTCAATACTTGCTAATATCGAATTACTTAGCACAGGTAAGGCTAAATTCAATCCCTTAAAACTTCCCATGGGCTCGTAAACAGTTGAACTTGCCATTGCGTCGTTTCGAAAATCAATACCACCTTTTTTATCCAATGTCGAAGAGGCAGAGGCTTGCATGGGAGAAGAAGACAGCTTGTCATACGCTCCGTTTATCAATTTTGCGATTTCTTCAGCTACTGTACGCGATATAGGCTCAGGAGCATCCTTCTCTTCGTATTTATCCGGATGATATCGAGACATAAGGTCGCGGTAGGCTTTTTTTATTTCTTCCTTACTTGCTCCAGGACTAACTCCAAGCCTCTGATAATAATCAAGCGTTCCAAATTTATTAAATAATCCTAAAATCATTTTAACTTCTTTATCGGCCTCTTCTATTTTCTTCTGATTTTCGGTGACAGCTTCAGAAGACATGTTATTCTGCAGCAATATATTTTGTATTTCATCCAGATAATTGTCTGCTATTTTCCCATTCAATAAAACTATATGCGTTCTTGTGGTTCCATTTGGTAAAACAGCTTTCCCAAGCCTGTTTTTTATCGTTTCAATGGCTTCGAGCGACCTTTCCTGTTCTTGGTTAAGCTTAAACTCTGCAGAGCCTGGAGCAAATTTGGCTTCTTTTTTAGTAATGCCATATTCTACTAACGTTCCGTTAGTTGAGCCTTGAAGCTTACCACCATCCTGTATGTAGATAGTATCTCCCACGCACCAAATTGTAACGTGTTCACGAGAAATAAGATTTGAATCTAAGCGCTTGAACCTCCCGCGCGCAAATCTACCTATAATTACTGTTTCGTTGTTTCGTAGAGCCTTAAATTCATCTGCGGGCGCGGGATCACCTTCTTTTAAAATAAAAAACGGTATAGCAGGATTAATTGCGCCTTTTACAGGCCAGTTATTGGGGATATCGGAAGTTCTATAAATTACAAAAGTAACTTGATTTCTTGACCCTGGGGCTAAAGTTATCTTTATTGGCCCGGAATAGGCAGTACCTATGCGCCCTCCTCGACCTAACAGAAACGACTTGCTATATTTATTGCCTGCCTGGTTATCTGCAAATTTCCTTAGTAAATGCGCTTTTTCATCTATAGAAATACTGGCTTCAAAATATTCATTTTGCCGTTCTCTCCCATAGCGCGACCCAATTTCATTAAATAAGTTTATCATGGTGCCAAGAAATACGTCTTCGCGGCCGCCTTTCGTTTGTTTTTCTAAGCGCAAATATTCTCGAGCTATATGGTCATCAAATCGATACCCCAAAGATTCGGGCGGAAGAATGCTTGCAAGTAAATCTATGGCTAATTCTTTGTGGCCTTGCATGGCTAAAACAGTAGCGATAATCACTTTTTTCTCCGCATCAGAAAAATCGCTAATCGCCGAAGAGGCGAAAGCACCTTTCTTAAAAGTGTCCCTGATATCATTAGCGTATTGCCCGGATAAGTCTTCCATCTTTTTTTTATCTGGGAATCTATCCAAACACACATATCCCAATTCACTATGGTATCTTTTTGTATAGTCCCAATTTCCATTGCGTAGTTCAGCTACCGCGGCTTTTATTTCCCCATCCCCCATTTTATTCTCCAGAAAATCCATAAAATCATTAAAAGACTTAAAGCTCCTTGCTATAAACCTTAAAGCTTCAATCAAACCTCTCCTTGAGTCTTTTAAATCCGGGTTAATGGTGGAAAGCTTCATGATGTTATTTTCTTGATAATGCTTTTTCAGGCGTAATAAAACATCCTTTGCGATTTCCTCTTTAATAGGCGTGGCATTATCAACCGCATATTTAAAATTAGTGTCTGGAAAACGAGATGCCTCTTTATATGCATCTAACACTTGCCCAAGTGTTAAGCTAAGCATAAAATATCCTTCGCTGGGATAGTATTCATATATAAAATTTACCAACGCAGGAATTACTTCGTTAATAAATTCATCTTCCGTATCAGCGTTACCAATTGTATTTCGCCATAGATTAGCAAATGCCTTTTGATAATCAAACCTAGAGTAACGCGCGTCGCCATCCCATACAATCCATAAATTTTGATGGCGGCGAGATAACTCCTTTAGAAAGGCAAAACGCCCTTGATTACCTATCGGCGGCTCATCTTTGGAAACAGATGCTTCTTGACCTGTGCGGCTAAGCGCCAATGAGACTAAATCGTCTTTGCCAAAAAACAATACCCCGGGTAATAATTTAACAAGATTTTCCCTTAAACCCTTAAATAATCCTGTTATCTTTACGGGGCTTGAGGCACTGTCACCAGGCAATAATCCTGTAATAGTTGTAAAATCCTCTCCCCCGCTAAAATAACTTCTGATTACCTGGCCCGTGGGAGTGTATACAGGTTCTTTTATATTGTATTCTCCCTGTTCAAAGGATTTCTTGTATTCATTAAAATAAGTTGTCTTTGTCCAGCTTTCATTAGAAGCTAAGCCTTTCAGGTCTTTTTTATCTATCAGCGCCGGGTACGCACCACTTTTACCCTGAAACCTGCTTTTAAACCAACGTGACATAATCAAAGAATAATATACTTGCCGTAGGGCGGCATAACGCTTGGAAGAATTTACTTCCTTGGTAAGTTTAGGAATGATTAACTCTCGAATAAGCTGGGATGAATATTCATTGAGCGTAGCTAATCTAGGGTCTTTAAAATCATATACTTTTGAATCCTTGAGATGGTCCTGCTCCAACATTACCTTTAAAGTTGCTATGTATATATACGCACTATCTTTTGTCTCGCGTACCACAATCTCATTAGGGACAATCCACGGACGGGTCAACGTAGGTATAGTAATATTTTCATAGCCGAATAATTCTTCTGCCTTTTTGTAAAGTTTATCCCAATACTCTTTGCCTTCAGATGTTTCGGGAGAAGTAAAACGAGCGGTGTCTTTCTTAAGCTGCAGGTCTGCCTCAAGCATAATCTTGCCAACATCGGTCTGTGCTAAAAAGCTATCAATAATCTGATCTTCGGCATCAGGACGTAAATTAACCCAGAATACATCATTAGGAAGAGTAACCCCTACTAAGAAGTAATTAAGTTGAATTTTGGCTGCATCTTCTAATTGCAGCCCTTCTATCTGCTTCTGATCGCCTTTGTCCAACAAGACTTTAAAGTTATCGCTGAGAGCGTCATAAGAAAAATACCTTAAATGTAGCGGTCGAAACTTGTCTTGAATGAAGTTGGCCCCCGTTTTTGCGAAATATCCCGAAAGATTTAATTCAGCAGTTGCTGCCTGGGCAAAGCTGGTTTGCTGGAATGCAAAACAAAAAATCAGCACCAGAGATAGAAATTTACGGCACATAACTATTCTCCATTTTAAAGGAATATCTACCATTATTATATAAAGTATGTGTTATAAAAAACACTTTTTCAATGGTATCCAGCGGCTATTAGAAAACGCTTTCTTTTTTTGTTTCGATCCCCAAATTAAAACTATTTATACTTGAATAATCTAACGTATGCATAAACCCACGCTAATAACAAAAACTATACGGATTAAATGTGTAACACGCAAGGCCCCCGTCATTCAGACAGAGGCTAAAGAGAAAGAAATAAATTATAGGGGAATAGTACTAACTCTTAGGAGAGGAATTCCGCATAATGCTTCCTAATAAGGACACCTTAAAATTGTTCCGATTTCAGAGAGATAGCTTTTTCTATCGCCTTGATCAGCTTCGCATCATCAACAGGCTTAACCAGATAGTCGCTGATCCCAAGTTTAAAAGCCTTAAGCTTGTCCGTAGGCCTATCGTCACCGGAGACTATTATTACAGGAATAGTCAGGCCGACAGGATCATGATTCAGCATATCGCAAATATCCAGCCCGCCGATACCGGGCATAAGCAGGTCCAATAAAATAACATCCGGCCGGCAATCATGTATGCGCTTGATTATGTCTTTTGCTTCCAGGGAAACCATAACTTCATAATCCCCGGAACTCTCGATCCGCAGCTTCAGCATTAAGGCAAAAC
>JALOCE010000129.1 GCA_023227925.1 Candidatus Omnitrophota bacterium | reverse complement strand
CGGGGCAATAAGCCGGACGATAACCGGAGAAAATATTATCCCCAAAACAGTAATCGCAGTCAGCACAATCAAAAGCAGGTTTAACACCACATTGGCTAATTCCCAAAATTCTTCTTTCGTATGCTTAACTGTGTATTCACTGAATACCGGCACGAACGCAGCATTAGCCGCGCCTTCACCTACAAAATCGCGGAATAAATTGGGGATCTTAAAGGCAATGACAAATGCCTGGGCATAGACATAGATACCAAAGAGCCTGGCGATAACTATATCGCGCAAAAAGCCTAATACGCGTGAGCAAAGGGTGGCAAACCCGATGACGCTGGCGGACCTGGCTATAGATTTGTTTATTGACATAAATGTCTAATTATGATAATAATATAAAATAACTAAAAGGAGAAAGATATGCCAAGACGCAAGACTTCACTAAAAAAGAAACGCGCAGATACAAAAAAACACCTGCGTAACTTAAGGATCAAACGAGAGCTTAAAAAGACATTAAAAAAATTTCAAGCTTTACTATCGGCAAAGAATATTAATGAAGCCAAGACACTCTTAGGGAAGCTGTTTTCCCAGCTCGATAAGGCAGCGAAGAAAAAAATCATCCATGCCAACACAGCCAGCCGGAATAAATCCCGTTTAACCAAAAGGCTTACTAAGGCTGCATAGGCTCAATATTAATCTTTCTAAGGCAAAAACTGGCTTAAGCTTACCTGTTTTTATAGCGACATCGCAATTTAAAAGGAGCTTAAGCCTTTTTCTTGTTTCTAAAGGATGCGCGATATTCCTTCCCAGCGCATAGCGCAGTCCGTTTAAAATCCACTCCGGCTTTTCTCCCTTTTCCAGCAGCTGGCTCAATATTTTAAGAGCGTATTCCGGCCTCTTTGACTCTACAGAACGGCTCAAAGTAAATACATCTAAACGCGCTTCTTCTCTAAACCGCAAGACTTGCGCATAGTTATAAATATTCTTCGGGAAGGTATCCCTTGGCTCCTGATGCTCTACATCCAAAACCATGATTACCGAGGAAAGAGGCTTCTTTACATAATTAAAAATAAATTTTTTAATCTCTTCCTTTAAGTCCTGCGCCTCTCTTAAAACAATCATCCTCTTTTTGGCCTTTACCGGATATGATAGAATCCTCTCCTGCAGGTCTTTTAGCTGAAGGCCTCTGGCATATAAAGAATCACAGTTAAAATCTTCCACTGTGCTGAAACCCAACTGCTCTTTTATTTTTTTAAGGGTAGCGTCTTTCTGTGAGAGGCCGTCTGACGTGATAATATCCTGGCCGAGGAAGAGGTATACAGATGGTTCTTTTCTTACCATTCATTTACTGTGCGCTCGACAACCCTACGCGCTAGATCCTCTAAGGCGTTATTCAGAGGCACCGTGTCGTCATTTTCACCATACCTGGCAACATTCGTTAACGGATAATAATTGGTAAAATACTCGAAATACCCCGTAAAGCCATTCTCTTCCCAGAGCATTTTATTCTCTTTATTATCCCAAAGGCTGATATTGACTATCAAGTTCATGCGGTATTCCGATACATCATTGCCATCGGTATAACGCAGGGGATCCTTACGGTAATCCACCACTTCGCCTTTTAAGACCAGGTCTGCCACTTCTTTTTTTACGGGCTTAAGGTTCCCGTCAAAGTAATATCTGTTGGTAACGGCCGTAGTAACATCTGTCTCCAGGCGTGGCCTGTAAATCCTGAACTTGTTCCCGGTATTCAACTCGCTGGTAATATCTATCTGGTTGGTAAACGGCGTTATATATATACTGGAGTATTTGGTCGAGATCATTGAGCGCGTAGTGTAGCCGCAACCCAGAATAAAAAGCGGGACGAAGCATGCGATCAATAACAAAATAGATGCTTTTTTCATTTTTTCTTCTCCAGTAACCGGATTCTTTCTAACGCCTTTGCCGACCAGGGGCTATAGGGGGTCTTGCTGATTATATCTTCATAATAAATCCTGGCTGCCTCATATGCCTTCTGCTTTTCATAGAACCTTCCGATATTATAAGCGCTCTCTGCATCTTTTTCTATCAATTCCTGCACGTTCTTTTCGGCCTCGCGGGACAAAGACGCTTCCGGATGCTCCCGGGCAAACTCTTCAAATTTTTCTTTCGCTTCTTTAGCCGCCCCCTGGTCATAGTCAGGGCCGCGCGAGACTGCAGCCCTACAGGCGGCGATCTGGAATTTCGATGCCTCTGCCCACTCGCTGTCCGGATAATTAGAGATGACTTTATTAAATGCCTCTTCTGCTTCATAATATCTTAAAATGCTCTTTAGGACTAATCCTAATTTATACTGCGCTGCGGCTGCCTGCGGGCCATAAGTAGAATTCTCTATTACCTTAGTGAATATCTCAATAGCCGGGTTTTCCACAGGCAAAGCTACTCCCATGGCCTTACGCTTTTCTCCGGACATAAACTTCTCCCCGATCTTATATTCGCGCTCGTTAATCTCCTTGATCCTTTCGGAGAAAGGGTATTTATCAATGACCCTCTGGTATGCTTTAAAGGCTTCGTATAGGTTACCCTCTTCTTCCTCTACTAAGCCAAGATAATACTGGCTTTCAGAAGCTTCAAAGGATTTAGGGTAAGCCTTAAGAGTTTTTAGGAATTCACGTTTTGCGTCTTCGTATTTCTTGTCATCGTAGAAGCTCTTAGCAAACTCAAATTGCTCCTTGGGGGTAGGCTTGGGTTGAGTCTTAGGGTTCACCCATTTACCTGATTTGGGCGTCCAGATCCAATACGGATATGCCGGCACAGCAGAAAAACTCAATATAAGGACTAGAATAAGGGCTATTCGTCTCATAATATTTCAACTTTAACATAGCCGATAATGTTTGTCAATATATTCGTATTCTTAAGAGTTTAAGGCTTTAGAGAGGTAAAGATAAGCACCGGGGATTTTAACGAACAGGATGTTAATTTTAAGTAAAAGGCTGACCAATAACTCACAGGTAGCCGCAAAGAAAGGCGATAAACAAGAAAAACTCAATTCCATGGCAATCAGGCTAAAGCCGCAAAGAGTAATCAGGCTCGCCAAAGGAACGATAAATATGTTGGCCAATACGGTTACAGGAGAAAAAATATTAAAGTAATAAGCAATAAATCCCATAGTGCCTAACCAGGCAGAAAGAGAGACCAGGAACCCATCACATAAAAACCGGAGCCATCTTCTTTTTAAGGCCTCTATCCGTAAGGCTAGCTTTAACTTAGGATAAAGATAGGCTATCGAAAAAACACTCACAAATGAAAGCTGAAAGCCGATATCAAATAATTGATTTGGATTAAACCATAATATAAAGACCATGCCTAAGGCTAAAGAATTATAAATATCCGCTTCCCGCTTGACTAAATAGGCGAACATAAATACTATTGCCATCAGGGTAGCCCGTATTACCGGATTCGAGGCGCCGGTCATCAAACAATAGATTATTAATAAGAGAGAGGCCAGATAAAAACGCATCCAGCGGGGGATCCTGATTAGTTTCAAGAATAGAAGAAAAACAAAAGCGACTATCCCTACATTAAACCCGCTTACTACCAGTATATGTATAGTGCCTGTTTTTACCATCGCATCGATTATAAGCACGGGGATATTCTTTTTTTCTCCCAACATCATTGCATCGAGAATAGTCGCGGTTAAATTTGAGGCGCGCCTAAAAATCAACTTCTCAATTTTCTCTTTTAGCCAAAGGGAGAATCTTCGCACTGCCGACATACAGCTCTTGTTTAGACAGAGGCTCCTTTCTATAAACTTAGCGCGCATAATTAAACGGATACCCTGATTGTATAAATAGCGATTATAATTATTCCGTTTAGAGCCACCGTACCGGAAGGACTGATTGAGGCTGCCGGTAAGTATTAATCCTTCAGAATAAGATAGATCCTGCTTGCCTTCTGTATATACCATAATTTCGCCGCAACATTTATACTTGGCACCATTAAATTGCACCTCATCCACGTTAAAGACAAAAGAAACCTTGTCAAACCTTGATATTGGCGGACTATTGACAAAGCCTTTTACAGTATATAAATCATTGCGGCAGTAAGGGATAAAATTTAAGATATGGCTACGGGGCAGGAGTTCGTAATTTTTTAATGCGGAGACACCCAGAAAAAAAACAGTACAACATATCAATATATCAAAGATTAATCCTTTTTTTATAAAGAAGAGGCTAAAAATAAAAAATATTATTGTTGCCGGGTAAAAAGGCAGATGGACCCTTATCAGGCTGGACACAAATATGCCCAAAGAGAAAAAAAGCGCCAGGAAAACCAGGGGCCGCTTCATTATTTTATTCCACAAAAAACAAATCTTTCAATTTCTGAAATCTGTATTCACCGATACCTTTTATGTCTTTCAATTCATCGATACTCTTAAGACGGCCGCGTTCCTGGCGGTACCCTATAATCTTTCCTGCCAGTTTCGGGCTTATCCTCTGCGTACG
>JALOCE010000128.1 GCA_023227925.1 Candidatus Omnitrophota bacterium | reverse complement strand
ATTTAAATGCTGCTAAAGGATTAATGCAGCGTAATACCCGTTATTATGCCAAAAGGCAATTGACCTGGTTCAGGAAAGATAAGCGTATCCAGTGGCTCAAGATAAAGGATAAAGATTCTCCCTCATGTATAGCCAATAAGATCTTCGAAAGGACGGATTAACAACTTATGGAGAAAGCGTTATTAGTCACAATTGATTTGGAATCAGAGCGGCCCCGCTGGCCGGTTGAAGATGTTGCCGCAGAATTAGAAGAACTGGTTTCCGCCTGTGGTGTAGAGGCAGTGGATAATATTATCTGCGTGCGGGAAAAACCCACGCCGAATTTTTTTATCGGCAGCGGTAAAGCAGAAGAGTTATCTTTACTATGCCAGGAAGAAGAGGTAGATACTGTGATCTTCAGCCAGGATTTATCCGGGACCCAACAGCGGAACCTGGAAGAAACAATCGGCAAGAAAACTATTGATCGTACCCAGTTGATTTTGGATATCTTTGCCCGCCACGCCAGGAGCCCGGAAGGAAAAATGCAGGTGGAATTGGCGCAGTTACAATATCTCATGCCGCGGCTGGTAGGAAAAGGGATAATGCTTTCGCGTTTAGGGGGCGGGGTAGGCACGAGCGGGCCGGGGGAACAAAAACTGGAAGTTGACCGTCGCAGGATCAGAAAAAGAATCGACAGGCTAAAGAATGACATTAATAACTTGAGGCAGCACCGCCTGACTATACGCAAAAAAAGAAAAGATAACCAATTGCCTGCTGTTGCTTTGGTAGGTTATACCAATGCCGGGAAATCTACGCTTTTGAATGCGTTGACAGATGCGGGCCAGGTTGAATCCGACGGCCTCTTTACGACGCTGGATACTTTATACAAAAGTTTACAATTGCCCAACGGTGAGAATATTGTTATTTCAGATACCGTTGGTTTCCTACATAATCTTCCGCACCATCTTATTGAAGCGTTTAAGGCAACGCTGGAAGAAGTAATGGAGGCGGATTTATTGATTCACGTTTTAGACTCAAACCATCCGCGGGTCATCGAGCAGAATAAAGCAGTATTAGAAGTTTTAAAAGAATTAAATGCCGACCAGAAGCCGATAATCGCCGCTTTAAATAAAATTGACCTTGTAGATGATCTGATGTGGCTGGGCAGATTAAAAGAAAATTTTGTTGATCCCGTAGCTATATCCGCGAAATTTAAACAGAATCTGGATTCTTTGTTGGAGAAGATCCAGAAAAATTTTAGCGCCAGAATGGTTGAGTCGGAAGTTTTGGTCGCGCATTCGCGTATGGATTTAGTAGACTTATTTCATCGCGAAGGTAAGGTAAAGAATATTCAATACCTGCAAAAAGGTATCAAAATAAAGGTTAGCCTGCCGAAAATTCTTTATCAAAAGCTATTGCATAACAAAGAGATAGAAGATAACCGTTAGATTATCTAATAAATTTTGTTAGAATACCTTGACAAAATAATAATTTTATGCTAGACTTAATTCAGCTTAGAAAAGGAGCTGGTAATGCCTATCTTTGATATCCATATTAGCCCGGATGAGCCGGTCTACGTGATCAGTGTTGTAAGTAAATTGGTGAGTTTACCGCTTTGGACCCTGCGCCAATTAGATAAAGCAGGAGTAGTTTGTCCGAAAAGAATCGGTAAAAAGAGCCGGCTCTATTCTTTAAAGGATGTAAAGAGATTGGAATACGTGCATTACCTGATGGAAGATAAACACGTGAATATCCATGGTATCAAGATAATCATCGAAAGGGAAATAAAGGAGTAAAATTTTTTACTTTATGGTTAGCACTCTCATTGGCTAAGTGCTAATGGTAAATTTAAAAATAGCGGAGGAAAAAATGAGATTAGATAAATTTACTGTAAAATTACAAGAGGCATTGCAGGATGCTATAAATTTTGCTACTGAATCCGGGCATCAGCAGGTTGAGCCGGAGCATTTGTTATATACCTGCCTGAAGCAAGAGGATAGTATTATTGCTTCTGTATTGGATAAATTGGGCGTTTCTGTTCCTTCACTGATCAAATCCATTGAAGAAGAATTACGTAAAAAACCCTCTGTGAGCGGAGGCAATACCCAGGTTTATCTTTCTCCGAGGATGAATAAGCTGTTCAGCAATGCCCAGAAAGAAGCACTTTTTTTAAAAGATGAATTTATTTCCGCAGAGCATGTTTTACTGGCGCTATTGTCAGATAACGAATCGCCGGTGAACAAAGATCTTAAGAAACAGGGGATCGATAAGGAAAAAATCCTTTCCGGTTTAGCCAGCGTGCGGGGGAGCCACCGCATAACTGACGAAAATCCCGAAGAGAAATTTAATGCCCTGGAAAAATACGGGCAGGATATTACGGATCTGGCTATAAAGATGAAGCTTGATCCGGTGATCGGACGGGATAAAGAAATACGCCGGTTGATGCAGGTCTTATCACGCCGCACCAAGAATAATCCGGTTTTAATCGGCGAGGCCGGCGTCGGTAAAACCGCCATAGTCGAAGGCCTGGCGCAACGTATTGTTTCCGGAGACATTCCCGACGGGCTAAAAAATAAAAGGATAGTGGCTTTAGACCTAGGCGCTCTTATCGCCGGAACAAAATTCCGCGGCGAATTTGAAAATAGATTAAAGGCTGTTTTAAGGGAGATCCAAAGTAAGAATGGCCAGATCATCCTTTTTATCGATGAACTGCATACTATTGTCGGCGCAGGGGCAGCAGAAGGCGCGATCGATGCCTCGAATATGTTGAAACCGATGCTTGCCCGGGGGACATTACGTTGTATCGGCGCAACTACTCTAGATGAATACCGTAAATATATTGAAAAAGACGGCGCACTGGAGAGAAGATTCCAACAGATATTTGTGGAAGAGCCAAGTGTGGAAGATACGATTGCCATTTTACGCGGCTTAAAAGAAAAATACGAAATTCACCACGGCGTGCGCATCAAAGATTCCGCGCTTATTGCGGCAGCTACATTGTCTAATCGTTATCTTACTGAAAGGCACCTGCCGGATAAGGCAGTGGATTTGATCGATGAAGCAGCTTCCCATCTGCGGCTTGAGATAGACAGTATGCCTCATGAAGTAGATAGCGTGCAGCGTAAGATAATGCAACTGGAGATAGAGAAGCAGGCTCTAAAGAAAGAAAAAGATAAGCCTGCCGAAGCACGGCTGAAGAAAATCGAAGATGAGCTGGAGAAGCTAAAAAAAGACCTGGAGAGCAAAAAGAAGCAATGGGAAAGCGAGAAGTCTATTATTGTAAAGATAAAAGAAGCTAAAGAGAAAATCGAAGAATTTAAACAAGAAGCTGCTGGCGCTGAGAAAGTCGGTAAGCTTGATAAAGTAGCGGAGATCAAATATGGAAAACTCAGGGATATAGACGGGGAATTAAAAAAATATAATGATGAATTAAATAAAATACAAAAAGATTCCGGGATGCTCCGCCAGGAGGTCGGCGATGAGGATATCGCGGAGGTGATTTCGGAATGGACAGGGATACCTTTGACTAAGCTTATGGAGGCGGACACTGAAAAATTAGTCAAGATGGAAGAGCGCCTGAAGTCAAAGGTAATCGGCCAGGATGAAGCTGTTGAAGTGATCTCTTCCTGTGTCAGGCGCAGCCGTTCCGGCCTTGGCGATGAAAAAAAGCCGATGGGTTCTTTTATCTTTTTAGGCCCTACCGGAGTAGGAAAGACAAAACTTGCCAAGACCTTAGCCTGGTTTTTGTTTGACGATGAAGAGGCAGTAGTCAGGATCGATATGTCCGAGTATATGGAAAAATTCTCCGTATCGCGGCTTATCGGCGCACCGCCCGGATATGTGGGTTATGAAGAGGGCGGGCAACTCACGGAAAAAATAAGGCGCAGGCCTTACGCGGTAATACTCCTGGATGAAATAGAGAAAGCGCATCCGGATGTGTTCAATATTTTGTTACAGATCTTAGATGATGGGCGCCTGACTGACGGCCAGGGCCGCACAGTTAATTTTAAAAATACGGTGATCATTATGACTTCTAATATCGGGGCGGAGATCGTGCAAAAGGCAGGCTCGATCGGCTTTAAGGTAAATAAAGAAGATTCAAATTATACTCAGATGAAGGATAAATTACTTGAGGAGGTGAAAAGGACTTTCCGGCCGGAATTCTTAAACCGCATCGACGATATAATTATCTTTAACCCGTTAACCAAAGATGATATTCACCATATATTGGATGCGGAGTTAGAGCCGTTAATAAGAAGATTGAGCCAACAGGGGATCCGGCTTGAGGTTACCAGGAAGGCAAAGGAGTATCTGGTGGAAAAAGGGTTTGATGTGAATTTTGGCGCCCGTCCGCTGAAGAGGGCTATCCAGAAATACCTTCAGGATTTACTTTCACTTAAACTCCTGGATGGTTCCTTCAAGGAGGGGGATAAAATAACAGCTGATTTTGATGCAAATAAAGCCGCTATTTTATTGACAAAGCAATAATTCATGCTAAAATTACTTCCTTAGCATTCTTTTAGTGAGAGTGCTAATGCTGGAGGTTTT
>JALOCE010000127.1 GCA_023227925.1 Candidatus Omnitrophota bacterium | reverse complement strand
GCTACGACGGGCAAGGCCATACTGGAAGCAAAAGAGGCCCTGGATAAGATCGGGGCGGTAATCGAAAAGGCATTAGTCATCGTAGACAGGCAGGAAGGCGCGAAAGAAAACCTGGCTAAAGAAGGTTTAAAATTAGAATCGATATTTACAATAAATGATATAAATTCCTAAAAAAATGACGGATATCATGGCGAAGGCAAGAGGAGTTGTTTTATTTATCGCGATCTTTCTTTTAAACAGTTCAGGTAATGTTTGTTTTTCTCAAAGGCCGGAGCAGAAAGCGGCACAGGTAGAAAGTTTACCGGAGGAAATAGAGCGCGCTGTTACTAAAGCAATAAAAGACGTAGATAAGGATAAGATAGCGCAGGAAGAGGCATTGTTAGTCAGTATCCAGGAAAAATTTCAGTCTGCAGTCGATCAATGGATGGCTAACGCAAAGGCGCAGAAAGAATTAGAAGTAGGCAAATTAGTCAACCAAAATTGGGAGCAGTTGTCTCAATTTGGCCCGAGAATCCATCAAATATATTACCTGCGCGGCTATGCTTATTCAAAAGGGGATACCGATATTATCAAGACCAATTCTATGCTTGCCACGCCTTATAAAGCTTATTTAAAAGCAACGGAAACGCTCTATGTGCAGAAAGAGCATCCGGCAGGCGCCTCCGATGTAACTCAATTTTTTTATACTGTAACTACGCCCCTAAAACTGAATTTTGATTATAAGAAAGATAAATTTGTTTTGATCGGCGTGGAAAGAGTGGACCCGTCTTTAATAAAGGGTTGGCCACAGGCAATTGCGGATAAACTCAAGGCGGAATCTTTAAAATATTGACCAAGTGCAAGCTAAAAGAATAGTCGTAGTCGGCGGTGGCCCTGCCGGAATGATGGCAGCGATAAGCGCAAGCCGTTTTCCTTGTGAAGTCACCCTCATAGAAAAAAATCCTACCTTAGGCAAAAAACTCCTTTTAAGCGGCAAAGGCCGTTGTAATCTTACCAATGCCTGCGAGTTAGATCTATTCCTGAAAAGATTCTCCAAAAATGGACAGTTCTTAAGGGACGCCTTTAAAAAATTCTTTAATCTGGAGTTGATGGGCTTTTTTGAAAAGAGAGGCCTGAAGCTAAAGGTAGAAAGGCAATTACGGGTCTTTCCGGTAAGCGATAAGTCGGATAGCGTCTTGGAGATCTTAAAGAAAGAGATTATCAATAATAAAGTAAAGATCATTTATGACTCGGCGATGAAAGACATCTTTCTGGAAGATAACAGGGTGAAGGGATTATTATTGAGTAATGGACAGTCTTTGCCTGCCGGGAAGGTCATCCTGGCAACCGGAGGTATTTCTTACCGTTCTACCGGCTCAACAGGAGAGGCGCTGGAAATCCTCGAGAGATTAGGGCATAAGATTTTGCCTTTGAGGCCCGGCCTTGTCCCCCTGGAGATAAAAGGTCCCTATCCAAAGATCCTGGAGGGGTTGACTTTAAAAAATATCCGCCTCAAATTTTCCGACGGCACCCGACAGATAATTTCAGAGATAGGCGAGCTTTTATTTACGCGCTCCGGCATATCAGGCCCGTTGGTCATAACTTTAAGCGGCCAGATCACAGATTGGCTTGCTGAGAATAAAAATGTATTTGTAGAGATAGATTTAAAACCGGCTTTATCCAGAGAGCAGCTTGATGCCAGGCTTTTGAGAGAATTCAAGCTCAACCCGAAAAAGAGCGTTAAAAATACGCTAAAAAGTTTATTGCCTTTGCGTTTGATCGATGTATTCTTAAGTATCTCCGGAATAAATCCGGATAAAAAATCCAGCCAGATCACCCAGGTAGAGCGGCAGAATTTTATTTTGCTGTTGAAGGGCCTGAAGTTGAAAATTTCCGGGGCCAGGCCTATAGATGAAGCAATGGTCACACGGGGAGGAGTTTCTTTAAAAGAGATAAACCCGCGGACGATGGAATCGCGGCTCATCCACGGGCTTTATTTTGCCGGAGAGATGATAGATGTGGATGCGGATACCGGCGGTTTTAATTTACAGGCGGCATTCTCTACGGGGCACCTTGCCGGAGAAAGCGCGGCATCAAACTAAGATGAGAAAGATATATTTAGCTTCCGATTCCAAGGCCAGGAAAAAACTTCTTTCTTTCGCAGGGTTAAGATTTAAAGTAGTGGCCAGCAGGGTTAAAGAAAGAAAAGAAAAAGGCAGATTATCCTATGCAGAGCTGGTCAAAAACAACGCCCTGCTTAAGGCAAAAAATGTTGCTAAGGATACCAAGCATGGTATCATAATTGGTGCGGATACCATTGTTACAGACGGCCGGAATATATTCGGTAAACCCCGGGATTTAGCGGCTGCCCGCCTGATGTTGAAAAAATTGAGCGCCAGGCCCCAGTGGATTTATACCGGCATTGCCGTGATCGACCAGGATAAAAATAAGGTGTTTGTTTCCTGCGAAAAAACAAAGATTTATATGGATAGATTAAGCGATAAAGAGATAAATAATTATTTCGCGAAAGTTTCCCCCCTGGATAAAGCCGGCAGTTTTGATATCCAGGGCAGCGGCGCTTTTTTTATCAGGCGCATCGAAGGGTGTTTCTATAATGTCGTGGGCCTGCCCTTAAGGAAGCTCTACCGCATGCTTAAAGGATTAGGCGTGGATATATTTGTATTTTTATTCTGTGTGCTGACTGTGTTTTCGCTGGCTGGCTGCTCGACGGAATATAATCTGGCTACCCGGCAAGAGGAGAGTTATTATTATAATTACAGCACGGATAAAGAAGTGCAGATGGGCAGGAGTATCGCCATACAGGTAGAAAAAGAATACAAGTTGACCGACGATCCTCTGTTGCAGAAGCGGGTGGAGGATATAGGCAAGAAAATTGTCGCTGTCTGCGATAGGAAAGAGATAGACTATTATTTTTTAGTGATCGATGATGAAGAGATCAATGCTTTTTCCCTGCCCGGGGGGTTCATATTCGTGAATAGGGGATTAGTGGAAAAAGTAGCTAATGATGATGAGCTGGCCGGTGTCATAGCTCACGAAGTCGGCCATATCGTTGCGCGGCACAGTATAAAGAAACTTCAGGCGCTGCAAGGGTATTCCTTGTTGAATTTATTGGTTGCCGCCGGAGCTGCCAGCGGAAGCAGTTCTGCCGGGGAACTGGGCGCGGCTGCGGAAGCTGCTTTTGTGGAATTATTATTAGGTTATTCCCGGGAGGACGAATTACTTGCCGATCAGCTCGGGACGCGTTATGAAAAATCAGCCGGGTATAATCCCCGCGGCATGATCACTTTTTTGCAAAAATTACAGGAAGTAAACAGGAGAAAGCCTTTGCAGCCAAGGTCATATTATAAAACCCACCCTTATATTCCGGACAGGATACGCGTAGTAAAACAGGAATTGGGGGATAAGGCAGACTTTGATGATTACATCAATACCGAGCAGGCGCCGCATCCGCGTCAGCAATAAGATATTCTTTGCCGCCATTCTTTTATTTTTGAGCATTGGTTTCTGCCCGGGAGCAGAAGCCAGAGATTTAAAAGATAAGGATTTAAATATGAAAAGCCCTTTTGGAGTATTGGAGTTTTTACATTGGAACCATTCCTGGAATAATTATAAGTATCCCGACAGGAAATCCTTAGAAAAGGCCGTAGCCCTGATGAAAGAAGCAGGGGTGGGATGGGTAAGGATGGATTTCTTATGGAGCGATATAGAGCCTGCGCCGGGAAAATTCCAATTCGAAAGATATGACGACATTGTGGAGCTGTTGAGTAAAAATAATATCCAGGTCCTCGGTATCCTGCATTACAGCACTGACTGGGCGTCTGCCTGCGGAAGGTGGAATTGTCCGCCGCAGGACTCTAAATTATTTGTCAATTATGCGGTCACTGTCGCCAGCCGCTATAAAGAAAAAGTAAAATATTGGGAGATATGGAATGAACCGGATTCTTCTACTTACTGGCAGCCGCAGGACGGGCTCAAAAGTTATTGCGTCCTTCTAAAAGAAGTTTATACGGCTTTAAAAAAAGTTGATCCCGGATGTAAAGTCTTAAACGGCGGCCTTGCCAATGGGCTCAGCAGGGTAAATGCTCTTTATGATAACGGCGCTAAGGATTATTTTGACATTTTAAATATTCATATTTTTGCGAATCCTTTACATCCCGGAGCGATAGAAGCGGTAACCGCTTATCCCAGGCTGGCCTACAAAATAATGTCCCGCAACGGCGACGCCCACAAGAAGATCTGGGTCACTGAAATAGGCTCGCCCGGAGTAAAAGAAGGACAGGA
This sequence comes from Candidatus Omnitrophota bacterium, assembly GCA_023227925.1. Classification (GTDB taxonomy): domain Bacteria; phylum Omnitrophota; class Gorgyraeia; order Gygaellales; family Profunditerraquicolaceae; genus JALOCE01. Next base: position 293 of record JALOCE010000127.1, on the reverse strand, counting down.
AACAAAGAATTGGTGGATGGGGGATAATCCCGACGAGCAAAAGCAGGCGGAGTGGTTAGAGAAAGTATTTACCGGGCTGCTTAAAGATAAAAATGTAGAGCGGGTCTTCTGGGCGTTTTTCCGTGATTGTAAAGGCCATTGGGATGACGGGGTAGATTATTTCGGCATTGTGCGTTGGGATTTCTCCAAGAAGCCTGCCTTCCAGACATATCAAAAAATATATCAGGGCTACAAAAAATCAATGGGAGAGTGATGTTCTTAGGATTGATCTTTGCCGGTTTTTTAGCAATAAA
>JALOCE010000126.1 GCA_023227925.1 Candidatus Omnitrophota bacterium | reverse complement strand
AATTTCCGCGATATCGCCGGGCTCTTCCTGAATAAAGAAGCGGCAATCTCGGCCCGTAATCAGGAGGAGTTAAAAAGCCAGATAGAATTTTTATTAAGCCATCCCGAGCAAAGAGAAGAGCTGGGTTTCAAGGCAAAAAAAATTATTTCCGAATATCGCGGCGCAACGTTAAAAAATATAAAATATTTAAATGAAATATTTCCTTTATAATCTAGCGACGGATAAATACCGGGGTTTCTTTGCGGCTATATTTAAATTCTTTCTTTTGATCTTATCGTTTATCTATGGATTGATAGTCAGGGTTTTGATATTTTTCAACAGGCTGGCGGTCTGCCGTTTAGATTGTAAGGTCATCAGCGTCGGCAATATTACGCTGGGCGGGACAGGAAAGACCAGTCTCGTGGAATTCATCGCACGCTATTTAAAAGAAAAAGGCCGTAAAGTAGCGGTGATCAGCAGGGGATATAAAAGAAAAGCCGCAACCATGGGCGATGAGCCGTATATGTTGTCGCAAAAATTAGGCGATGTGCCTGTTTTAGTGGATCCGGACAGAAGAAGAGCGGCAAAACAGGCAGAAGAGAAATATGGCGTGGATACGGTAATATTAGATGATGCTTTTCAGCAATGGCGGATAGGCAAGGATTTAGAAGTCGTGGCTATCGATGCCACCGATCCCTTCGGCAACCGTCATCTTCTGCCGCGGGGAATATTGCGCGAACCTCTTTCTTCGCTTAAAAGAGCGGATGTTCTTGTTTTAACCAAGACCAATCTCAACCCGGATATCCAGGACATAAAAGATTTCTTAAGCCAGGTCAATCCGCAGGCAGAGGTCTTTGAAGCCATACATAAGCCGATGGATTTTTACAACCTTCGAGAGCCCGTAAAAATTTTAAAAACAGATGCCTTGAAAACAAAAAGCGTCGCTCTCTTCTCGGGAATAGGCGATCCGGATTCTTTCCAGAATTTAATCTTAAGTCTTGGTATTGATATTGGCCTCTCTTTTGAATTTCCCGACCACCATAACTATACAAAAGAAGATCTGGAGAAGATCGTCCGGGGCTGCCGGAATAAAAACATAGATACGCTCGTAACTACAGAGAAGGATGCGGTAAGGCTGGGGGCGTTGCAGCTTGCGGCTTATAACGTGCAATTCTTTGTTTTACGCATACAATTAGAGATAAAGGATGAACAAAGATTCTATAATAGATTACTTAAGCTATATTCTCTTTAAAGCCTCAGGTTTTTTCATTAGAAGGCTCCCCAGAGGGTTGGTCTTCTTTTTAGGCAGGAGGCTGGGGGATATGCTTTATTATTTTGATGCCCGGCATAAAGCTATTGCCTGTTCCAATATAAAAAAAGCCTTTGGGGATAAATTATCTTTACGCGAAATTTCGCAGGTAACCAGAGATTTCTACCAGTCGTTCGGCCAGACGATCATGGAGGTTTTTCTTTTCCCTTTTGTTGATAAGAGCTATCTGGATAAGTATGTGGATTTCGATAAGGTGGAAAATATTTTTGCTGGCCTTAAAATGGGCAAAGGGGTGATTTTAGCGGTGATCCATGAAGGCAGTTGGGAGATGTCTAATATGATCTCTTCAAATTTAGGCTATCCTTATAACGTCATTGTGCGCGAACAGCCGAAATACCCGCGCCTGAATAATCTCCTGAATTTATACCGCAGCCAAAAAGGGAGTAAATTGATCAGGAGGCAGAATCAGACCAAGGAAATAATCCGCGTGCTGAAGGATAACGAAGCCATAGCTATGACCATAGACCAGGGCGGTAAGGACGGCGTTATCGTTGATTTTTTCGGGAGCCCCGCGTCAATGAGCACAGGCGCTATCCGGCTGGCTTTAAAATTGGGCGCTGCGATTATCCCGGTATTCTTAACCCGGACTAACGGCCCCTACATCAAGCTTTTTCTTGATCCTCCTTTTGAAATCAAGAAGACAGGCGATACAGAAAAAGATGTGGCGGAGAATCTGCAGAGGCTGGTCAATTTATATGAAAAATACCTTACTCTTTATCCTAAGGAATACCTCTGGACGTATAAGATATGGAAATATGGCAGAGCCAAGAATATTTTGATCCTTAGCGATGGCAAGGTAGGCCATCTCAGGCAGGCGCAAGGGCTGGGGGAGATAGTCAGCAGTTCCCTTAAAGAAAGAAATGAAATAGCTAATGTGCAGACAATAGAAATAAGATTCAGAAACAAAATCTCCCGTTCTGCTTTGGCTTTAGGTACTGTTTTTGGAGGCAAATATTCCTGCCAGGGGTGCCTTTGGTGCCTGCGAAAATTTTTAGATAAGGATATTTACGCTGCGTTGATCAAGGCAAAACCGGATATTATTATTTCTTGCGGCTCATCGGTTGCGCCGGTTAATTTCGTGCTTTCAAGGCAAAACCTTGCTAAATCCCTGGTAGTTATGCGGCCAGCTCTTTTAAGCACAAAAAGATTTGATTTGGTGGTGATGAGCCGTCATGACCAAGCGCCAAAAAGAAAGAATATCGTTGTCATAGACGGGGCGCTGAATTTAATTGATGATGAATATCTAAAAAGCCAAGGCCAGAGCCTTGCTCAAAAGGTTAATATCGCCAAGGAATTCGTATTAGGCTTATTAATCGGAGGGGATACAAAGGATTTCAAGTTAAGCGAAGGCTCGATAAGAAAACTGATAGCCCAAGTTAAAGAATCTTTAGAAAAATTTGATGGCGAAGTTTTGATCACTACCTCGCGCCGCACGCCGGCAAATATCGAGCGGCTTTTAAAAGAAGAATTTAAAGATCATCCCCGTTGTAAACTGCTTATTATCGCGAATGAAAAAAATATCCCTGAAGCAGTAGGCGGAATATTGGCCTTAAGCCGGGTTATCATTACATCGCCCGAGAGTATCTCGATGATCTGCGAGGCGGTAAACAGCAAAAAGCATGTATTGGTTTTTAAGTCTCCCGGGTTAAGCAGGAAACACGAGCGGTTCCTGGCGCATTTTGCTGAAAATAAATATATATACCTGGCCGAAGCAAATAATTTAAGCAAAACGATCAATGATGCCTGGCTTACGAAACCCCAGGTGCATACTTTGAAAGATAACGATTTAGTTAAGGAAGCAATAGGAAGGCTTTTATGAATACCTTACAAATATTACCGGAATTGAATCTGGGCGGGGTGGAGACTGCTGTCTTTGACTCGGTAAAATATTTATCCCGCCTGGGGCATAAGACAGTAGTGGTCTCTAACGGCGGCGAGCTGCTTAAAGATTTAGAGCAACTGGGCGTTATCCACTATGAACTGCCCGTGCATAAGAAATCCCTCTTTACGATGATAAAGATGATCCCGAAAGTCGCCGAGATCATCAAAAAAGAAAAAATAGAAGTGATCCATGCCCATTCCCGCGTCCCTGCCTGGATAGCTTATTTTGCCGCAAGGCGCACCAATACCGTATTTGTCACTACTTGTAACGGCTATTACAGTAAGCATATCTTCAGCGAAGTGATGGGCTGGGCAAAAAGAGTGATCGTGATCAGTAATGTGATCGGCCGGCATATGATAGATGATTTTGGCGTTGCCCATGAGCGCATAAGATTAGTGCCTTCCAGCGTCGATTTAGAGAAATTCACCAGGCCGGCTGCGGAGAGGCAGAAAACTAATGAGTTTCATATCGGGATGGTCGGAAGGATCACTCCTTTAAAAGGGCACTTGCATTTTGTAAAGGCCATGGCCAAGGTTTCCAGGGTAATGCCGAAGATAAAAATTTGGATCGTAGGCGATGCGCCTGCCTCCAAAGAAGCATATAAAGAGCAGATCCAGGTTTTAGTAAAGAGGCTGGGCCTCTGGCACTGCACGGAATTCTTAGGTAATCAAAAAGATATCCCGGCGATCATGTCGCAGCTGGATGTCCTGGTGCTTGCCACTACTACTCCTGAGGCATTCGGGAGGGTGATCGTCGAGGCGCAGGCCTGCAAGGTCCCCGTGGTAGCTACGCGCGTAGGCGGAGTCATCGATATCATCGAAGATAAAAAGACCGGCCTCCTCGTGCCGCCTGCGGATTCCGGCAGTATGGCTGATGCCGTAATCAGGATATTGAAAGATAACGAATTTGCGCAGAAGCTCGCGGATTGTGCTTATGAAAAAGTAATAAAGCAATATAGCGCCGAGCTTATGGTCAAAAGGATGCTCGACGTTTATAAAGAGGCATTGGAAAATTTTAAGATCCTGGTCATTAAATTCAGTTCTCTGGGCGATATCATACTTTCAACAGCAGGGATAAGGGCGATAAGGAAGAGATTCCCCGCGGATCATTATAAGATCAGTTTTCTTGTGGGCAAGGAATCAAGGGACCTGCTCTTAGGCTGCCCTTATATCGACGAATTATTAATCTATGATTATAAAAACAAGGACAAGGGATTAAAAGGGTTGCTGAAAGTAGCGGCTATTTTAAGAAAGAATAACTTCGATATTGCCATCGATTTACAGAATAACCGCAAGAGCCATATCCTGGCTGCCCTGACCCTTGCTTTAAACCGCTACGGGTTTGGAAATAAAAAATTCTCTTCTTTGCTGAACCGCAGGGCAGAAGGTTATGATTCGCTGCTTCCTGCCGTGCCGCACCAGTTCCAGATATTAAAGATGCTGGGTATAGAGTTGGATGATCCCAGTTTAGAACTCTGGCCCAAGGAAGAGGACCAGCATTATATAGATGAGCTTTTAAACGCGCAATGG
>JALOCE010000012.1 GCA_023227925.1 Candidatus Omnitrophota bacterium | reverse complement strand
AAACAATTCTAAAATGAAAGTTACCTATAACTGGCTAAGAGATTTTGTCGAGATTAAAATTGCACCTCAGGCCCTGGCGGAAAAACTCACTATGGCGGGCCTGGAAGTAACTTCTCTGGAGGAAAGAGAAGGCGATTTTATTTTCGAAATCGAAATAACTTCCAACAGGCCGGATTGGCTAAGCGTAATTGGTATTGCCCGCGAAGTAGCGGCGATTACCGGCAAGAGTTTGAAAGTCCCCCAGGTGAAAAATCTAAAAAAAGAAGACGCCGGTTTTAAAATAGAGATTGCCGATAAAAAAGATTGCCCTTTATATACCGCCAAAATAATCAAGGGTGTAAAAGTCGGGCCCTCGCCGGAATGGCTCAAAAAAAGGCTGGAACTTATTGGTTGCCGCAGCGTGAACAACATCGTGGATATTACTAATTACGTTCTCTTCGAATGGGGAGAGCCGTTGCATGCCTTTGATTTAGCCAGATTGGCGGATAGTTCGATATTAGTGCGCCGGGGGAAACCCAATGAAAAAATAATCACCATTGACGGCGCAGAAAAAGTTTTGAATGCAGATGTTTTAGTTATTGCGGACAAAGATAGGCCTATGGCTGTGGCCGGTGTAATGGGAGGCAAGAGTTCTGAGGTGGTGCTAGCGACCAGGGATATTCTCCTGGAGGCAGCAGTATTTAATCCGATAGTTGTGCGCCGGGGAAGAAGACAATTGGGGCTGGATAGTGATTCCGCGTATAGATTCGAAAGAGGGGTAGATGGGGCTATCGTAGAAACCGCCTCTTCTTATGCCGCAGCTTTAATCCAGAAGCTGGCTGGCGGAATACTTGTTTTGGCAACATCCTCGAAAGCAGCGAAACCCAAAATAAAGAAGATCGCTCTGAATGTATCCACCGTGCAGAAAACCCTCGGGGTCAATATTGCCGCCGCGAAAATAAAAAAGATTTTACAGGGCTTATGGTTTAGAGCCAAGAGCAAAACCAAGAATAGCTTGATCGTTGAGGTCCCTTTCTTCCGGCAGGATGTAAATTTAGAGATAGATTTGATTGAAGAAGTGGCTCGGATATACGGCTATGAATTGATACCCCAAACTTTGCCGGCAATAAAACCCAGGGGAACCGTTCTTCAGACGAGAGATACGGTTTCTTCCATTAAGAATATCCTGGTAGGCCTGGGGTTGAATGAAGTCATTACCTACAGCCTTATAGACAGGGATATGTTGAAGAATTGCACAGATAGAGAAAACAACGAAGCAATAGAGATCCTTAATCCTTTAAGCAAGGAGCAGGGAATCTTGCGGCCGAGCCTCGTGTCGGGGTTGGGTAATTGCGTCGCATACAACCTGAACCAGCAGCAAGACTACGTGAATATTTTTGAGATCGCTAAAGTTTTCTATAATGTTTCCGGCAATCCTAAGGAAGAATTAGTTTTGGGGATCGCGCTCTGCGGCATAAAATCCGGTTTTGTATCCGGGCAAGGTTTGATCAGGGAAGAAGCGGGATTCCTGCATTTAAAAGGCATAGTTGAGTCGCTCTTTAGCAGGTTAGGGGTCAAAGATTACGCTTTTAATGCGCAAGATGGCTCTCCCTGCCTTGCCCTCTCCGTCCAGGGAGAAAAAATCGGTATCATCAACAGGCTCGGAAAGGCATTTTTGGATGAGCTAGGCATAAAAAATAAAGATGTATTTATATTGGAGGTCTCCTTAGATAAAGTTTTTTCCCGATCGCAGTTGAAGAAACATTTTTTGGAGTTGCCTAAATACCCTGGCATAGTTCGGGATATAAGTTTTATCCTGAAAGAGGATGTTTTGGTAAGCCAGATCCTGAAGGCAGCACAGGAAAAAGGCGGCTCTCTATTGCGCCAGGTCAAGGTCGTAGATTCTTATAAAGGTAAACAGATCCCGCCGGGATATAAGGGTTTGACTATTTCTTGTCTCTATCGTTGCCAGGAGCGGACATTGACCGAAGCGGAAGTCAGCCCTGTGCATAACTTAATCTGTGGCGTATTGACGGAGCGTTTTAGCGCCAAGATGCGCTAGAATTGATTTTTCTTTGAAGATGTGCTATACTTTTTTTGTAAAAATAGCTCTTTAAAATATCCCTGCGGTGCACGTTGGAAAGTTGATAATTATTGAACCAACAAAATTGTCATGGGGGCCAAACTTCCTTAGCGCTTTGGCGTTCAAGGAGAAGGTACCCACTTGAACCAATATGGTTCAAACTATCGTTCCAACGGCACAATGCGGGGATTTTTTTTGGGATAAATAAATGGATCTCTTCGAGCAAAAACCCCAGAACAAAAATGATAAAGACCTGCCCTTAGCAGTGCGTATGCGGCCGGCAAATTTAAATGAATTTATCGGCCAGAGCCACATCTTAGGCAAGAATAAACTCTTGCGCCGGGCAATCGAAGCAGACCGCTTAAGTTCTCTCATCCTGTACGGCCCCCCGGGCACAGGCAAGACTTCTTTAGCCTGGTGTGTTGCCAACGTCACCAAAGCAAATTATATAGCCATTAATGCCACTACGTCTAATGTGGAAGAATTAAGGAAGGTCATTGCCAGCGCCAGGCAGAAGAAATTCGGCGCAGGCAAGAAAACCATACTCTTTATTGATGAAATACACCGTTTTAATAAGGCCCAGCAGGATGTGCTCTTGCCGGATATAGAAGAAGGTAATCCTGTTTTGATCGGAGCAACCGTCCATAATCCTTTCTTTTCTCTGGCCTCCCCAATTTTGTCAAGGTCGCTGGTGTGCGAGCTAAAGCCCTTGACAGGGGATGAGATTTTAGAGATACTGTATCGTGCCTTAAAAGATAAGGAGCGCGGCTTTGGAGCGCTGAAAATTAAGGCGGATAAGAAGGCATTGCTCTTTTTAGCTAAGGCCAGCGGCGGAGATGCGCGCAGGGCGCTTAATGCCCTTGAGGTCGGGGTATTGACAACGCCAAAGTCTAAAGATGGCTCTCTAAGTTTTGATTTAGAGGTTGCTTCAGAATCGATCCAGAAGAAAGCAGTAGTTTACGACAAAGACGAGGACGCGCATTACGATACTGCCTCGGCATTGATAAAGTCTATGCGCGGCTCCGATCCCGATGCTGCTTTATATTGGATGGCGAAGATGCTTTACGCAGGAGAAGATCCCCGTTTTATCGCCCGCAGAATATGTATCTCGGCAGCGGAGGATGTAGGAAACGCAGATCCCCTGGCGCTGGTGTTGGCAAACGCAGCGCTGCAGATCTCAGAGTTTGTCGGTATGCCGGAAGCAAGGATTCCCCTGGCCCAGGCGGTAATCTATATTTCCTGCGCGCCGAAATCCAACGCCAGCTATCTGGCTATTGAAAAAGCCTTGGGGGATATTGAACAAGAGAAGGTGCAGGAAGTCCCTGATCACTTGAAAGATGCAAATTATCCCGGCGCGGAAAATCTGGGGCACGGCGAAGGTTATAAGTATGCCCACGACTACGCGGATCATTACGTAAAACAGAAATATACGCGCAAGAGCGTTAAATATTATGAACCGACAGAGATCGGCCATGAGGCTAAGATAAAAGAACGCTTGGAAAAATTACGCAAAACAACAAATAAAAAGGAGGAGAAGGAATGAGAAACACATGCGCATTAATTTTGTGTGCAGGCCTAATTTTGTTCAGCACGGGATGTGAGAGCAATAAGACCAGGGTAGCCGAAGGTTCGGTAATCGGCGGTGTATTGGGTGCTGCAGCAGGAGCAGGTATAGGCAGTCTTGGTGGTAATGCAGGAGCAGGAGCAGGCATAGGCGCAGCAGTAGGAGCAATAGGCGGCGGTATAATCGGGGCGCAAATAGACAAGAAGCCTGGTGAACAGGCTCAAGGAGCTAACCCCAATCAGATGACCCTTGAACAAGTTGTAAATCTCGTCAAACAGGGCACAAGCGAAGAGACTATTATTAGGGAAATCAACGTAAGCAAATCCATCTTTACTTTAAGCGCCGCTCAGGTCGATAACTTAAAGCAGCAGGGAGTAAGCCAGAAAATTATTGATGCTATGTTGCAGCCTAAATAATCATGCTGAGGAATTTTTATTACCATAACGTCGCTTTTAAAAAAGATTCCCAGAGCGACGATGCGGCGATTATGGGCGACATAACGAACCGGACAGGCAGGGATTATACCTCTGTAGTTTTTAAAGTATTGCTTTTTGGTATTAGTAAGACACCGATAGGAAATACCCTGATGACCATAAACGGCTTCACTAAGGGCCAGACGCGGATATTCGAGAAGCCGATAGTCGGGGTAAAGTATAGGGATATCGAAAAAATAACCAGGTGGGAGATCTGCGTAGAGAACGGCTATTAAATGGACAGGGAGAATGGAGGCAAGATGGTAGAGTTTGGCCAATTGAAACTAGCGGTTAAGAAGATTGTTTTTGAAATGATCCGCGTGGATGCCGATAATTATTTTGAAGCGGTTTTAGCTAAGGAACATCTATCTGAGCTTGCCTCGGAATTAGAGAAGAATTTTGGTGTAGCGGTGTGGCCTTCTAAAGAAAAGTTATCTCCGCGGATCCAAGAAAACATACAGGAGTTTGGTGGAGTACGGGATGACCAAACGCTTTATTTTAGCGAGGAGGCAGGAGTTTGTCTCTTGGCGATGCTTTGGCCCTGGCAGGACAATAGGCGCATTACTTTAAAAATGGCGAAGAAGTAAAGGCAGAAATGATTATCACCGAACAGAAGCCTCTTTCCGAAATTTTAGAGATGCTTAAAGGGTACAATAAGATATTTCTCGTCGGCTGTGGCGAATGCGCGACTACGGCTAAGACAGGCGGAGAGGCTGAATTATTAAGCATGAAGGCAGAATTGGAAAAGCAGGGTAAGGTAGTTTTAGGCATGTGTATTCCGAGTGCCCCTTGCGTCGCCAGCCAGACAAAGACAGAATTGGCGAAGTCCATGAAAAGTTTGCGCGAGACAGAGGCGGTGTTGGTTTTGGCCTGTGGTCTGGGAGTACAGTCGGTAAAAGATAATGATAGATTAGGAAAAGTAATTTTACCTGCGTGCAATACATTATTTGGCGCGGTCATGGATGCGCAGGGAGACTTTTTGGAAAAGTGTTCTTTGTGCGGTGAATGCGTATTGGATATTACCGGCGGCATCTGTCCTATCACGCTCTGCGCTAAAGGGCTCTTGAACGGCCCCTGCGGCGGTATGGATAAAGGCAAATGCGAAGTGGATAAAGACAAGGATTGCGCCTGGGTCTTAATCTATAAAGAATTGGAGAAGAAAAATAAACTGGAAACGCTAAGGCATATTCAGCGCCCTAAAGATTTTAAAAAAACGATCAAACCGCATAAATTAAGCTTGGCGAAATAAAATAATATGGCAGAGCAGTCTTATTCAGACAAGGTCATGGATCATTTCACTCATCCCCGCAACGTCGGAGAGATCACCGATGCCAGTGGCGTGGGTAATGTAGGCAATCCCGTTTGCGGAGATGTGATGCGTATGTATGTAAAAATAGAAAACGGGATTATCGTAGATGCCAAGTTCAAAACCTTTGGTTGCGGAGCAGCTATCGCCACCAGCTCCATGGTCACGGAAATGGTCAAAGGCAAGACGGTCGATGAGGCATTGAAGATCTCCAACAGGGCAGTCGCCGAGGCATTAGGAGGCCTGCCGTCGGTCAAGATGCATTGTTCTGTATTAGCCGAGCAAGCGCTCAAAGCGGCAATAACCGATTATTATAAAAAACAAGGCAAAAATGTTACCTTTGATAAAGTTGACAAAGAGACAAAACCGTAGTAAAATTATACCTAAACTAAAAACACAAAAGGAGAGAGAGCGAAAGCTAAAAAGTAGGTTAATTAGAGAAAAACTTTTTAAAACCCTGGTTTTTAGGAGAGCGAAGGTAATAATGTTTTACATCGCCTTTAATGGCGAGGTGGATACAAAAGAGATGATAAAAGAAGCGCAAAAATTAGGTAAGATAATCGTAGTGCCTGTTTGCAGAAAAGATAGAGTAATCAGAGCCTGTTTCCTGGGCGATCAGACAAAGCTTGCCCGAGGTCCTTACGGTATAAGTGAACCCGCGGTAAAAGAAAGTATAGACTTAAGATATCTAGATCTTGTGATCACACCCGGAGTTGCTTTTGATAAACAAGGGAACCGTTTAGGGCGCGGTAAAGGCTACTACGACCGCTTTTTAAAGAAGCTTCATAGAAAAACAACTTCTATTGGATTAGCATTCGATTTTCAAATCTTACCTTCTGTACCCACCGCAATGCACGATGTAGCTGTCGACAGAGTTATCTTTGCTTAACCGCCAGAAATAATAAAACTAGGTATATCGAGTCAGAGAGGAGTGGTTAAAGTGATGCTGAATATCATCATCTTCATTGCCATTGCCCTAGCCTCAACATTTATAGGATATTTTTTCAGGAGATATATTGCTGAGAAGAAGATCCAGGATGCCGAGACGCAGGCAAAGCATATTTTAGAGCAGGCTAAAAAAGAAACACAGGATAAACGCAGGGAATCAGAACTGGAAGCTAAAGACCTTTTGTACCGTATGCGTCAGGATTTTGAGCATGAGACAAAAGACAGGCGTCAGGAAATCGCGAATTTAGAAAAAAGGCTCTCCCAGAAAGAAGAGAATATCGAGCGCCGCTTAGGCCTCTTGGAGACTAAAGAAAAAGAGATCGAATCAAGAGCCCAGAATTTAGTGAAACAGGAAGAAGCCCTCAAGGCGAAGGAGAATCAGTTGCATGCGTTGGTTGCCGAAGAGAAAGAAAGGCTGCAGAAGATATCTTCTTTATCTGCCGAAGAAGCAAAGCAGATTTTATTGAGCCGTCTTAATGAAGAGTTGAATACGGAAAAGGCGGTTTTTATCAAGAGAAGTGAAGAGGATTTACGCAGTAGCGTTGATAAAAAAGCAAGAGAGATTGTCAGTCTTGCTATTCAAAGATGCGCTGCGGAACACGCGGTAGAATCCACGGTAAGCGTCGTGACCCTGCCAAGCGATGAGATGAAAGGCCGCGTTATCGGGAGAGAAGGAAGAAATATCCGGGCATTAGAAATGGCTACGGGAGTGGATGTGATTATCGATGATACGCCCGAAGCCGTAACTTTGTCTGCCTTTGATACGGTGCGCAGGGAAATAGCGCGCCTGAGTTTGGAGAAACTTATCAGCGATGGCAGGATACATCCGGGCAGGATCGAAGAAATAGTGGAAAAAACCAAGAAAGAGATGGACGAGAAGATACGCGAAGAAGGAGAGCGGGCAGCATTTGAATCCGGCGTCAACGGCCTGCACCCTGAATTGATAAAACTCCTGGGCCGCCTGAGATACCGCACCAGTTTCGGCCAGAATGCCCTGCAGCATTCCAAAGAAGTATCTTTTCTTTTGGGTATGATGGCTTCCGAAATAGGGTTGGATTTTAAGCTTGCCCGGCGCATAGGATTATTGCACGATATCGGTAAAGCTGTTGACCATCAGATCGAAGGGACGCACGCCAAGATAGGCGCGGATTTAGCGAAGAAATATAATGAATCACCGGAAGTATTGCATGCTATCGAGGCGCATCACGAAGAGGCCCAGCCGCAAAGTTTATATGCGGTTTTAGCCGTGGCAGCAGATGCCATCAGCGCAGCCCGCCCCGGAGCAAGGCGCGAGACGCTGGAAACCTACATCAAGAGGCTCGAGAAATTAGAGTCCATTGCGAATCTGTTTAAGGGAGTAGAAAAATCTTTTGCTATACAGGCGGGCCGCGAGATACGTGTTATTGTGCAGCCGGAAAAGATTTCGGATTCAGACGCGGTAAATCTGGCGCGGGATATCCGTAAGAAAATCGAAGAGGGGATGGAATATCCGGGCCAGATTAAAGTAACGGTAATCCGCGAAACCAGGGCCATAGAATACGCAAAATGAAAATTCTCTTTATTGGCGACATAGTGGGTAGGCCGGGCAGGGAGGCGATAAAGAATTTGCTGCCTGGCCTGAAGAAAGAATATGGTCTGGATTTTGTAATCGCTAATGCGGAGAACGCATCCGGAGGCTCAGGCATTACTCTTTCCGTCGCGGAAGAATTGTTTGCTTCAGGTGTCGATGTGCTTACTTCTGGAGACCATATTTGGAAAAAAAGAGAAATTTTCGATATTATCAACCAGGAGGCACGTATTTTAAGGCCGGTGAATTTTCCTCCGGGGACCCCGGGGAGCGGTTCGGGCTTGTTTAAAGTAAAAGATAAGTTCAAGGTCGGCGTAATCAATGTTAATGGCAGGGTCTTTATGGAGCCGTTGGAATGCCCTTTCAGGGCGACTAAACAGGCGCAGGAAGAATTACATAAAGATACCCCGATAATCATCGTAGATATCCACGCCGAGGCGACTTCGGAGAAAGTGGCATTAGGCTGGTATCTAGACGGTAAAGTTTCCGCTGTGTTAGGCACCCACACCCATATACAGACTGCGGATGAAAAAATTTTGCCGGGAGGGACCGCTTATATTACGGACGTTGGTATGACCGGGCCGTATGATTCCGTTATCGGAAGAAGGAAGGAAGATGTTTTAGAGAGATTCATTACTTCTGTGCCTGTGAGATTTGAAGTAGCCGAGGATAATATACAGTTACATGGCGCGATTATCGATATAGACGAAAACACGGGAAAGGCAAACTCGATTACAAGGATTCAAAAGAAACTATGAGTAAGCTAAAAATTTTAATTTTTGGTTTTGCCTTTTTCGCTTTTAGCCTTACGTTACTATTTGCCCAGGATAGTGAGGTAAAATTTACCCTGGACGCTGCTTCTCCGACGATTCCCCTCCCGAAGATTTTTAAACCCAATATTGATTTAAGCGGACGCGGTTTTAACCGGACATCAAGCTGGCCGCAAAGCCTGGCCGACGAAAAAATTTTGGAGAAATGGAAGAATGATATTGGTTTTTCGGGCATCTACCGCATACAGTATAATCTCTGGGAAATAAACCAGCTTGCCAAGGACAAAGCCTCACAGAATAAATTATTGGATAATTACGAAAAGGTGATTAAAAATATAAGCGATGCAGGCGGGACAGTTATCCTGGATATATTCGGGACACCCGCTGGGTTGGGGGAGGTCTTGGATAAAAAAAGCCCTCCTTGGGACTTGAAGGCATTTAAAGAACTGGTAAAGAACCATATCAGTAATTTAAGTTGCCAGAAAAAATATAATATCTGGTATGAGGTCTGGAGCGCGCCTGATTTAGATGAGTTCTTTTTAGGCAGAAAACAGGAATACCTGAATCTTTACCGTCAGGTTGCAGAGGCGGTAAAGGAATTAGAAACAGAAGCTAAGATCCATATTCCCGTCGGTGGCCCAAGCGTAAGCTGGTGGTTCCAGAATCCGGATGGCAACAATATAATGACTGTGGAAAAAAGTTTGATCTATGAACTGATGAAATTCTGTTACAGCTATCGTCTGCCTCTGGATTTTATTAGTTGGCATAGTTATTCTACCAATCCCGGTGCAGAGGGAGAAATTACCAAATACAAGAAGACTGCTGTTAAGCTCGTGCGTGATTGGCTGACGGATTACTTTAATTTCGACAAAAATACGCCGTTAATTGTGGATGAATGGAACTATGACAGCGGTATGAATATGTTGCCAGAGAGGTACGAGAATTCTTTTGTTTGCGCCAGTTACATACCCAGCCGTATCAAGAAAATGTATGAAGCCGGCCTTGATTACCAAGTCTATTTTTGCCTGGAGGATTTTTATAATAAAAAAGAAGGCGTAACTAGAAACGTAGGTGCATTCTGGCTTGATCCCGAAGCATCCGAATATAAAGGCGAACCGAAATCAATATACAATGTCTTCAGGATGCTCAAGTATCTAGGTAATAATATGTTATCTCCCACGTCGAAGATCGACGATGAATTCTTAAGCATGGTGGCCACTAAGACGGAAGACGGCGCAGTTATAATCATCAGCAATTATATTGACCCCGATATAGCCAAGAATTATATATCCAAAAATATAGCCACGTTGAATGACAGGGAACGTAAGCTCCTGATGAACCTTATTCGGGCCAATAAATTAGAAAAGATCATCGCAAGGCAAATTGATATCTCCAGCCTCCGCCTAAGCGCTAAGCTGAAGGCATTACTAAAAAAGGCGCTGGAATTAAATGATTTGGCAAATAAATTTAAATCTTCCAACCGTAATATCAGGCTGGAGATCAAAAACTTCCCGGGGTATTATTCATACCAAAAGTATACCCTGGATTCTTCTTGCAGCACTAACTGCGCATTTGTTCCGTCCGAAGAGAAAGAAATAGATGTTACCGATACATATCAGGAAGGGCCATTATCCATAAGCCCCTACTCGGTGAATATGATTATACTAAAAAAAGAAATAAAGCAAGTCGATAAAACAGTTAGCGAGCCTCAAACAGAAGAGAAGGTATCCGACTCTACTAAATAAAGCGGCCTGACAAGATGTTCGAAAATACAACTGAAAAATCGCGGCATATCTATACCGTCTCCGAGATCACCCAGGATATAAAATTAATCCTTGAGAATACCTTTAGCGAAGTCTGGGTAGAAGGAGAGATTTCTAATTTCAGGCAATATCCCTCAGGCCATTGTTATTTTTCCTTAAAAGACCAGGCAGCATTATTACCGGCGGTGATCTTTAACCGGGCTACTAAAGATATCAAATTCAAAATTGAAGATGGCCTGAAGGCGATTGCTTTCGGTAAAATCGAGGTTTATCCGCCCCGCGGCCAGTACCAGTTAGTAGTAGAAAAAATCGAACCCAAAGGCATAGGCAGCCTCCAGTTAGCCTTGGAACAATTAAAACAACGGCTGGAAAAGGCAGGGTTATTTTCTGCCGCGCATAAACGGCCTTTACCTTACCTCCCCAACCGCATAGGCATAGTTACTTCAGCCCAGGGTGCGGCGATAAAGGATATATTCAAAGTTTTGGATAGAAGATTTAAAGACGTGCATATTATCGTTAATTCTGTGCGCGTGCAGGGAGAAGGCGCGAAAGATGAGATCGCCCAGGCGATCAAGGATTTTAATCTTTTGAACGAACAATTACCCAGGAATGAACGTATCGAAGTGATGATCGTGGGCCGTGGCGGAGGAAGTATCGAGGACCTCTGGGCGTTTAATGAGGAAGTAGTGGCTTACGCCATATATAATTCTAGCATACCGGTAATCTCAGCGGTAGGCCATGAGCGCGATTGGACAGTCGCGGACCTGGTGGCTGACTTGCGTGCACCCACGCCGTCGGCAGCAGCGGAATTGATCCTGCCCAAAAAAGAAGATTTGAGCGAAAAACTGCAATTTTTAACCAGCAACCTCAGGAGATTATTTCTGGATAAGGCGCTAAATTTTCAAGAAGCAATAGATGAATTGCAACATCGCTTGAACCTGAATATAACGCATGAGCTGGAATTGAATATGAACAGGCTTGGTACCGCTGGTAAAAAGCTGGCCTTGCTTAATCCGGCAGTTTTGATCCAGCAATATAAAATAAAAACAGCCGATTTGGCGAAACAAATTTATATCCGCACCCTGCATTTTGTCAAACTAAAAGAATCGGGGTTTATTAAAGCAGCGGAAAAATTATCTACCTTAAGCCCTTTGAATATATTATCGCGGGGCTACAGCATTACTTTTAAGATGCCGGAGGCAGAGGTGGTTAAAGATGCCGGCAACATCAGGACAGGCGATATAGTGAAGACAAAGTTACATAAAGGAGATATATTAAGTCAGGTGATGGAGGTTACCAAAAATGGCTGAAGTAAAATTTGAAGAGACATTGAAAAGGCTGGAAAAGATCGTCGATGATTTAGAAAAAGGGGATCTATCCTTGGATGAGGCATTAAAAAGGTATCAGGAAGGTATTGAACTTTCCCGCCTTTGTGCGCAGAGGCTGGATACGGCCAAGAAAAAAATCGACATCCTTGTAAAAGGGAAAAAAGGCGAATTTGAGTTGAAACCTTTTGATGAGGCAAAGACAGAAGACTAGATGTTATTAGAAAAAATAAACTCACCCCAGGATTTAAAAAAATTATCCGTTGAGCAATTGCCTTGCCTTGCGCAGGAAATAAGAGAAAAGAT
This sequence comes from Candidatus Omnitrophota bacterium, assembly GCA_023227925.1. Classification (GTDB taxonomy): domain Bacteria; phylum Omnitrophota; class Gorgyraeia; order Gygaellales; family Profunditerraquicolaceae; genus JALOCE01. The sequence goes on along the minus strand of JALOCE010000012.1, from coordinate 16,306 downwards.
TATCGAAGTTGTTTCCCGGACAGGCGGGCATCTGGCTTCCAGCCTCGGGGCAGTAGAACTTGCCTTGGCCCTGCATTATTGTTTAGATACGCCTGATGATAAAATTATCTGGGATGTGGGCCACCAGTCATACGCACATAAGATACTTACCGGCAGGAACAAGAATTTTTCCACCCTGCGTCAATATCAAGGCATAAGCGGTTTCCCCTCTAAGGATGAATCACCATACGATACATTTACCACCGGCCATAGCTCAACCGCAATATCATTGGCCTTGGGCCTTGCCTATGCCAGGGATTATTTACCAACGGATCGATATTTTAAGGTAGTGTCAGTGATTGGTGACGGTTCCCTAAGCGGCGGTTTATGTTTCGAGGGTCTGAATAACGCCGGACATTTTAAAAAAGATATCCTTATCATCCTCAATACCAATGAATTGAGTATAGCTGCCAATGCCGGAGCCTTAAGCACGTATCTAAATAAACTCATTTCGTTACCTATATATAACCGCTTTAAAGATTCTCTGGAAAGTTTTGCTCAATCCCGCATCCCAAAAGGAAGCCGTATAGTAAAAATTGCGCATAAATTCGAAGAGGGGTTTAAGGGTTTATTTATCCCCGGGATTTTATTTGAAGAATTAGGTTTTCGCTATTTTGGGCCTTTAGACGGGCATAACCTGCATCTTTTGATCCCGGCTTTAAAAAATATCATTAATATCAAAGGCCCGCGGATACTGCACGTGGTTACAAAAAAAGGTAAAGGCTATCCTCATTCGGAAAACGAGCCGATAAAATTCCACGGCGTAGGCCCTTTTGAGATCGATACGGGAGAGTCTAGGGCAAAGGATGCCCAAGGCGCATTGACTTATACCGAAATCTTCAGCCGTAAACTTCTGGAGTTGGCAAAGACCGATAAAAGGATCCTTGCTATAACCGCAGCTATGCCTGAAGGAACGGGCCTGGATAAATTCCGCGATTTGTACCCGGAAAGATTTTTTGATGTGGGTATTGCCGAGGGGCACGCAGTATGTTTTTCCGGAGGCTTAGCTAAAGCGGCTTTGAGGCCTGTATTTGCCGTCTACTCTACTTTTTTACAAAGAGCATATGACCAGATCGTAGAGGACGTTGCACTCCAGGACGTGCCGGTTATCTTTGCCATCGATCGTGCAGGCATCGTCGGAGAAGACGGAGTGACCCATCAGGGGATTTTTGATATTGCTTTTTTAAGGAGTATCCCCAATCTGAATATCATGGCGCCTAAAGACGGAGTGGAATTAGAAAAGATGCTGGAATTCAGCCTCCGCTTAGGTAAGCCGATAGCCATAAGATATCCTAAATCTAAAGTCCCATTATTAAATTTTCCGGAGCCTCCCTTAGAATTAGGCAAAGCAGAAATATTAAAAAATGGCAAAGATTTTGCTATAATTGCTTTGGGGAGCATGGTGGTGCCTGCCTATGAAGCTATAGAGCAGTTGGAGAAAAAAGGGCTCTCCGGCACCCTGATTAATGCGCGCTTTGTAAAGCCATTGGATATAAATTTATTTAAGGATATTGCCGCGAAGGTGAAATTTATTTATACGGTCGAGGAAGGTGTTCTGGAGGGTGGTTTTGGCAGTGCTGTGATGGAGGCGATAAATAAACCGGTAATCAGGCTCGGCCTGCCTTCTGAATTCATCGTCCATGGCAAGAGGGATATTTTATTGGATAAATATGGATTGACTGCTAAAGCAATAGCAGACAAAGTTATCAGTACTTATGGCCAAGATAATCATTAATAAAGATAGGTGTAAAGGCTGCCTTTTATGCGTGAGTTTTTGCCCGAAGGGCTCCATTAAGGTAGATAATAATTTTAACCGTCAGGGCGTGAAGCCGGTTAAATTTGATGATAACCCGGAATGCCTGGGTTGTATGATGTGCGCCATAATTTGCCCGGATTGCTGCATTGAGGTATGGAAATAAGATGCCGAAGAAAATATTGATAAGCGGTAATGAAGCTTTGGCTTACGGGGCAATACATGCCGGCTGCAGGTTTTATGCCGGGTATCCCATCACTCCGCAAAATGAATTGACGGCGTATATGGCAAAGTGCATGCCTGAGATAGGCGGTATTTTTATCCAGGCAGAGTCGGAGTTGGCAGCGATCAATATGGTATTTGGGGCAGCGGCGACCGGAGCAAGAACAATGACTTCTTCTTCCAGCCCCGGCATGAGCCTGAAACAGGAAGGGATTTCTTATATCGCCGGAGCAGAATTACCTGCGGTAATTGTTAATGTCATGCGCGGCGGCCCGGGGTTAGGCAATATCGCGCCTGCGCAATCCGATTATTTCCAGGCCACGCGCAGCGGCGGGCATGGAGACTACCGTTGTTTAGTTCTAGCGCCTTCTTCTGTGCAGGAGGCATATGATTTTATGCAGATCGCCTTTGGCCTTGCGGATAAATACCGTAATCCCGTAATTATTTTAGGGGACGGCATGCTTGGACAGATGATGGAGCCGATTGAAGTAGGAAGCGGCAAGCTAAAATATTCCCCGCCTAAAGATTGGGCTCTTACCGGATGCAAAAATAGAAAACCCAATGTAGTAAAATCTTTTTTTCTCAAAGAAGGCGCCCTGGAAGAGGCAAACCTTAAATTGCAAAAAAAATATAAAATTATCCAAAATAAAGAAGAGCGTTATGAAGGTGATTCTTTGGCCGGTGCGGAAACCATAATCGTTGCTTATGGGACAATGGCAAGGATCGCCAAGGGCGTAGTCCATGAGCTGAGAAAGAAAGGCAAAAAGATCGGGTTGATCCGGCCTATTACTTTGTGGCCTTTTCCCCGGAAAGTGTTTCAAGGGATTACAGCCCGTAAAAAGCGGCCGGTATTTTTGGTTATAGAGATGTCTTACGGCCAGATGCTGGAAGACGTAAAATTATCCGTAGAAGGACGGGCAAGAGTAGAGTTTTTAGGCCGTTCAGGCGGCGGCATTCCGACGGAAGAAGAGATCATCAAAAAGATCAAATCCTTATAGAAAAAGATGGAAAAAATATTCGGGCATCCTAAATCTTTGGTCGATACTAAAACCCATTACTGCGCTGGCTGCGGGCATGGAATAGCGCATAGGCTTGTTGCCGAGGTAGTAGATGAACTGGATATCAGAGAGAGGGTTATTGCTGTAGCCCCGGTGGGTTGCGCAGTAGTCGCCTATGACTATTGGGATTTTGATTGTTCTGAAGCAGCGCATGGCAGGGCATTGGCAGTAGCCACAGCCATAAAAAGAGTAAGGCCCCAAAATATCGTATTTACCTATCAGGGTGACGGAGATTTAGCAGCCATCGGCACAAACGAGACAATACATGCTGCTAACAGGGGAGAAAATTTGACGGTAGTTTTTATTAATAATGCGATTTACGGTATGACCGGCGGCCAGATGGCGCCTACGACTTTATTGGGGCAAAAGACGGCTACTACTCCTAAAGGGCGAGAAGCAAGCCTGCAGGGCTTTCCTTTGAAGATCTCTGAAATGCTGGCAATACTGCCGGCGGTAAAATACATCGAGCGGGTCTCTTTACATTCTCCGCAGGAAGTTTTAAAAGCAAAGAAAGCAATAAAACAGGCATTTGTGAATCAGATAGATAATGTGGGTTTTTCTCTGGTAGAAATATTATCTCCCTGCCCGACGTATTGGGGGCTTTCTCCCAGGCAGGCCCTGGATTGGATAAGAGATGTTATGCTGAAAGAATTTCCTTTGGGAAGGATTAAATGAAAAAAAAGATTATCATTGCGGGAGCCGGAGGCCAAGGCATTATGCTTTTAGGCAAAGTTTTGGCAGAGGCAGCAATGCGGGAAGATAAACATGTCACGTGGCTGCCTTCTTACGGGGCGGAGGTACGCGGCGGCACTGCTTATTGTATGGTGGTGATATCTGATGCAGAAATAGGCTCGCCTTATATTGATAAAGCGGACACCGCGGTCATTATGAACGCCCCTTCCCTGGAGAGATTCAAAAGCAGGATAGAAAAGAAAGGTTTATTGATTTTAAATAGTTCTTTAATCCCCGCCGTTGAGAAAAGCAGTAACGCAGGTATCTTCAGGTATCCTTTTACTGATATAGCAGCTACAATAGGCAATATAAAAGTGGCCAATATGGTGGCCCTGGGGTGTTTGACCGCGCATACGGGGATTTTAAGCCCGAAGATTATCCTGGAAGTCATTTGCGCCATGGCTCCGGCGGATAAAAAGCACCTTATAGAAATTAATAAAAAGGCACTGGAAGAAGGGATGAAACTAAAATGATCAGGGTCCGCTTTGCTCCTTCACCGACGGGTAACTTGCATATCGGAGGCGGCCGCACCGCTTTATTTAACTGGATTTACGCCCAGGCAAAGAAGGGAAAATTTATTTTGCGGATTGAAGATACCGATAAAGAGCGCTCCAAGCAGGAATTCGTCGATGAGATATTGGGCAGCCTTCAATGGCTGGGTTTTAATTGGGACGAGGTCTACTACCAGAGTAAAAGATTTGATCTCTATCGGGAATACGCCGAACGCCTGCTGAAAGATGGTAAGGCCTATACCGAAAAGACAGAAAAAGGCGAAGCGATTATTTTTAAAGTCACTCCACAGGCTATCCAGCTCAATGATTTGATCCGCGGGAAAATCGAGTTTGATTCCACGACCATCAAAGACCAGGTCTTGATTAAGTCAGACGGAACCCCTACCTATAATTTCGCCTGTGTAGTAGACGACGCCACGATGGACATAACGCATGTGATCCGGGGAGACGACCACATCTCTAATACTCCGAAACAGATCCTTCTTTATCAGGCCCTGGGTTTTCCAATCCCCGGATTTGCGCACCTGCCTTTGATTTTACAGAAAGAAGGCGGCCGGCTTTCCAAGAGGACAGGGGCGACGGCCATAAGTGATTACCGCAAGATGGGGTATTTGTCCAACGCCCTTGTGAATTATCTTCTGCTTTTAAGTTGGGCTCCGGGCGAAAACCGCGAAGTAATCGATATTAACGAGGCGGTTAAATTATTCGATGTAACAGACGTAAATAAGACCGCAGCTACTTTTGATTTGAATAAGCTTAATTGGATGAACAACCAATATCTTAAGACGCAGGATGCGGAAGGTTTGACGGACCTGCTTATTCCTCTGCTTGCAGAGAAAGGGTATATCGCGCAAGATAATTTTGATAGAAATTACGTCGTTTCTTTAGTAAAATTATTCCAGGAACGCCTGACTACTCTAAACGATTTTCTGGATTGGTCTGATTTCTTTTTTGCCAAGGATCTCCAGATGGATCCCGCAGCAGAAAAGAAATATCTGAGCAAAGACCTTTCCCGCGAGTTCAGTCTTTTTATCGAGAGGCTGGATTCTTTAAAACAATTTGATATTGCAACTATCGAGGCCAGCTTCAGGGATCTGGTAAAAGAGTTGAACATCGAAGCAAAAGCGCTGATTCATCCCATCAGGGTAGCCCTTACAGGTAAAACTATTGGACCAGGGCTCTTTGAAGTGATATATTATTTAGGTAAAGAAAAGACCCGGGAGCGTTTAAATAAATTCATAAGAAAGGGGTAGATATGATTACCAGGCCCAAAGTTATTTTAGCAATGCTTCTTTTGTCGATTTTTGTATCTGTGGCAGCTGGTTGCAGCACAGTCAAAGATTCTGTAACAGCAGCAGATCAGTGGGTAAAAGACAACGCTTGGTAAGTCCCCTATTGGTAAAGTTATAGATAAATTAGGTTTAGTGAGGGAGACGGGAGGAAAGATGCCTAAGGCCAGAGGAGAAAAAAGGGCAGTAAAGGGCATGACGTTAATAGAGTTGGTAGCGGTAATCATTATAGTAGCTATCCTCTCGACAATAGGCTTTACTCAATTCGGCAAGACGATCGAGAAGAGCCGTTCTGCGGAAGCCAAGACTATTTTAGGCCAACTCCGCGGAGCCCAACACGCATACCATTTAAAATATTCTACTTATGCGACTGCAATGGGCTTGGATGTTGATGCTCCCACCAGTTGCACCTCAACCCATTATTTTTCTTACTCTATACCTAGCGCATCGGATTCCGATTTTACATTAGCGGCGACCCGTTGTACTTCTACGGATAGCAAAGAACCCCCAGCCAGTAGTGGTTTTAGCATCACCGTGGATGCTGCCGGCAATTGGAGCGGGACAGCCGGTTATTATTAAAATAAAAAGGAGCGAAGGCGATGAAAGACAGAAGAAGCAAACTATTTTTTTTAAGGACGCCGTTTATTCTTCACTTCGTTAGCATCGGTTTAGCCTATGTCTGCGCGCTCGTCCTTATAAATTTATATTCATCATGGATGATAGGCATGGCATTGCAGAATTGCAGCCGCGGCGGTTCTTCATGGTGGGTTGATTCCTTGATTTCGCAATTAAGCTTTACCGGGGCAATCATCGTCCTTTTAATTACCCTGGCAGTCCTTTTACATCGCACTTTGGGGCCGATACCCCGCCTGGAAAAAACTTTAGATAAAGTGATCCAGGGGGATTACTCATTGCGTTTGGGCATACGTAAAAAAGACATCATCCATTCTTTTGTGCAAAAAGTAAATGCGCTTATCGAAGCATTAGAGAAAAAGAGCAAAAGTTAAGCGGGAGAAGAGTTATGGCTAGCGCGTATCCAGACGGAGAGAGGCGGCAGTTCCAGCGGCTAAAGGTCAATATCATAGTCGTCTATCAGGTAGACAAGCCTTTAAAAGTCAGGATGCTGGTCAGAAAAGAAGAGATCGAGGCTAAGATCTTAGATTTGAGCGAAGGGGGTATCTCGATTTCGACAGAATACAATATCCCCGCGAACACCCTGCTTGCGATAGACTTTATGTTATATAAGATCGATAAAGCAACCAACTTTAAGTTGTATGGGTCTTTAAAAATTAAGGGAGAAGTAAAGTATAATGTGCCAGAGGGGATTAAATACCGCCTGGGAATTTCCTTTAGGGATCTAGATGAGGAAAACAGGACTGCAATAGCCGACTTTGTGAAAGTGGCTAATATTTCCCATAAATTTAAATAGCCCCGCCGATAAATTCATTGCCCTGTCGTCTAATGGTAGGACACAAGATTCTGGATCTTGTTATCATGGTTCGAGTCCATGCGGGGCAGCCATCAGTATCCTTCCCCATGTAATACAAACACAGCCCAGAAAAATGGATTGGGATATTTTTGCTTCATCTCTTTCCTGGCTAGAAAGAACGCCTCGGATTTAGATTTGCCTTCTTTCAAGTGGCGATAGAGCAGCTCCATATATTCTACGGTAGGTTCCGAAGCAACTTCCCATAGGCTGGCCAGGACTGTCCTTGCGCCGGCATATTGAAATGCCCTGGTAAAATTAAGCAGGCCTTCCCCCTCCATCGTTTTGCCCCTTGCCGTAATACAGGCAGAAAGTACAACCATATCCGCGTCAAGAGGGATATTTAAGACTTCGTTCAAGGTAAGCAATCCGTCGTCCTGTGGGTTATTTTCTACCTGGCCGAGAAGCAGGAAGGGCTCGTTTATGCCTTGGACATTGCCGGGCAAATCTGCGTGGGTGGCAAAGTGCAGCAGGCGGTATTGGTTCAGTTTTGTCTTGTGCAGGTTAGTCTCGTTGGCAAAAACACCCAGGAGGATATCCGGAGGCCGGGTTTGCACTTTAAAAATCCGAGCGATAGATTTTATTTCCGTTTCTGTTTCAGGAAGAGGGCTAAAAGATATTTCATCTTCCTCTTCGTCCTCTTCGCTGGTCTTCCCCCAGTCTGCCCGGGTAGCCAGGGCGCGGAAACCGGCCTTATCGATATCTTTAGCTAAAAGGATAGGTTGAGGTCTTTTTTCTTTATAGGCGAGGTAGCGGGGGTCCTCTTCATTGTAAATAGGATTGCCTAAGGCAAAGATGGGTTTGGGCGCCTGGGATGGCCTAAGCATGCGGTTGAGGGCTAAAACTGTAGCGGATTGATAGTAGGTAATATTCCATTTGTCTGTAACAAAAAGAGTTTGTTCTAATGTATCACCAGCTTTTATTGTGAGGGCGTCAAAGGGAAGGCGGCCCAATATTCCGTCGGGAACAATAATGATCTTGGTGCCGGAAGGCAAATCTTTCAGGGCTTCGGATAAAAGCAGGTCATAGAGAATTTTCCCCCGGATAGAGGAGAAGTCTTGATAAGGTATATCTTGAGTCTCGAGATCCGGCTCAAAAGGCAGGCAGAATTCAATAACCATATTTTCTATTTCCTCTTTGCCTTTTGGGATTTTGATTATTTCTTTTACCCCGCCTTTTTTTACCTTGAATAGATAGGCAGCATCATCGCAGAGGGCGTATTCCAAAAGTACTTCATTGTCTTTTAAGGGGAGCTGCTCTGGCGGTATGGGCCGGGGGTAATTGAGCGAAGCATATTTAGGATAGTCCTTACGAATGCGGGAGACAAAAGAATCGAGTTGTTGTTTCAGGTCTTGCTTTCTTTCGGTTAGCGCCTTAAACGCTTCCGCGCTATTTTTATAGACGCTGTCCCAGTTTTTCTCTATAGCAGAAAGCTGGTTTAGGATATCCTGTTCTTTCTCGCGTAATTCTAGCGGTAATTCTTGAGTAATGTATTTTTTAGCAGATTCTGTCATGGCCTCAAGCAGGGTTCTGGCTTTGGTTGATTCGGAAAAATAGAAGGCGGAAGAGGCGATATCCTTACCATAAAAAAGAAAATCAGCATCTTGAGTTTCTCCTTTTAAGGCTCTTTCGGCAAGGACAGGAATGAGGCTGCGGTATGGCCGGATATAGCCGCCAACGATTCCTGCACTGATAAAAAATCCTTCTTTTTCTTTTATTCTGCTCCGTATTTCTTCAGTCAAGGAAACCGCGCTAAGTAATTTAATGGATGCTTCTTTAAGCTGGCCTTTTCCTTGGAGGAGAAGGCCATGTTGAGTGTATGATGTAACGCGGCCAAAATCATTTTTTTCCCACCCCGGCCCCATTTTTTTAAGCAAGCGGGCCGCTTCGCTGAATCTTTTTGTGGCGAGGTAAACATCCGTTAACCCTGAGTCGTCGTCAGCCAATAGAAATTTTTTTTCTGCTTCTTTGTATTTTTTTTGAGAAAGATAAAGTTCGCCCATATTACTTAGAATTGGAAACTCGCCAGAAGGATTTTTAGATTTATTTGCTGTTTTTAGCGCCTCTTCAAAATAAGACAGGGCTTTATCGTATTGGCGCAGCGCCAGGTAAATTTTTCCGATATTATTTAGATAAATTGCGTTTGCCGTATCGTTCTTAAAGGCCTCTTTATAACAGGAAAGGGCTTTATCATATTGGCCAAAATCAGCATAAAGTACCCCCATGTTATTCAAAATGATATCCTCAAAATTACCTCCTAGCTGCTTATCTATTTCTAATGCCTTTTCAAAACAAACAATTGCTTTTTCGTATTGGGCAAGAGAACTATAAGTTATGCCCAGCATTGTAAATGCCTCAACCAGCGCTGAAGGATAAACGTAAGATTTGTTGTATATCTCTATCGCTTGTTCCAGGCAAACCAGGGCTTTATTATATAATCCCATATTAGAATAAGCTATCCCAAAGTAGGTTAGGACATCAGCTACGCCTCTAGGAACATTAAGTTTTGTATAAATCTGGAGTGCCTCTGTGAGATAGCCCCAGGTTTTTTCGTATTGGCCAAGATTATAATAAAGCAAAGCGCTCTTTTTAAGGGCTAAAGCTACATCTTGCGGGGCGTCAAGCTTCCGGAGCCTCTTAAGGGCCTCTTCCCAATAAAAAGCTTCTTTCTGGAATTGGCGCAGGCGGTCGTAATTATTGGCGATATTAATTAAGCTAAGGGCTATCCTTTCGGGATTATCAAGTTTTGTATCTATTTCTATCGCTTTTTCAAAGCAAGAGATAGCGGCTTCATAATTGTTCTCTTCGGTTTTCACCTTGCCATCTAAGAATAATCCATATGCCTCTTCTTCAGTCTGCCCAAAAATAAGAGCGGATGGAAGAATAATAAGAAATATAGAGATGATGATTTTTTTCCGCATGAATATACGCCTTTTATCTTAAGCTCGATTATTGCTTTTTCCTGAAATCTTCCAGCATTGCCCCTAAATTAAACGACCCTAACAGGAATTTTCCTGCATCTTCTTGAAAATAGACTCCTGTTTCTTTTGATCCTTTTTCTATTTTCGCTATTGTTTTTTTATAGTTCTGCCAATTTATCTCTAACATCTCTTCTTCAGAAATGGCCGGAGTAGTGCTTAATTGTGCAGAATAAACGAATTGCTTGCCATCCCATATCCATACCTCTAATAGCGATTTTTCACTAGAATTTGCATAGCAGAATTCTTTATCCTCCCAGTTTTCTCTGCCGATGATTATCCTTATAGGGTTTACACCTGTTTTAAGCTCGCATACATAACAGGCAGTGCCATTTTTAAAAAGGCATTTATACCCGTTATTTTTAAAACTATAGACCATAATAGTAGCATAGTGGTTGCCGCTGTGGTCATAGGTTATGATTTCATCTATTTTATCGCCATCAATGTCAAAAAAATTAATTTCTGACGGAGAGTCTCCGCCGATAATCGTCTTGACGGGAACTAGTTTATTATTATTCAGTTTGTATATCACTGTAAAAGCCCTTGCCGGGGCATCCTGGGGTTCCCCTTTGACCCTGGCTATGAATTCTTCCTGGCCATCGCCGTCAACATCGTGTTTCACAATTTGTTCATACTCCCCTAAATGAGGATTCCTTAGGTATAATTTACCCTCATGTTTTATAGCGCAGGGCAGTTTTGTATCTTGCCCATAACAAGGGAACGCGTAAAGGGTAATTAAAATAATCAATAGGTTAATTTTCATAATGTGAACATGGGTCAAAAAACGATGAGCGGATTTAAGCTAAGGCGACTTTATGCTATAGAAACTTATATCTTTTCTTTCTAGCTCTTTTCTTAACGCCCCTAAAGTTGGCTTTTCGCCTTTATTGTAATTTTTTATGATAATTTCCCCGGCAGAAGAGATATCTTTAAGAGGATTTTTGCTAAGGAGGAGGACTAGTCTTCCTGCGTCCTGAAGCCATCCTTTTTTAGGAAAGGCGTTTTCAATTTTTCCTGCAATTTTCTCCCAAGCAAGGAAGTCTATTTTATTTTTTTTAATACTAAATAAATAAACATAACAGTCAGTCGCGGTAACAATTTTATTAATTCTGAATTTGCTGCCCGCAGTAACTATTGCGGGGGTGCTAGTTAATCCGCGTGTTTTTATGATTGGCTGAGCGAATTCAAAGGAATAATTTTTTAATTCCAAAGGCTGATTCGAAAATATTATAAAAATAAGAATTACGGCCAGGGCAGACGCTAACGCAGGTGTAATCCGGGGCAGGGCTTTGAAAGGTAAAGCTATGGTGTCTGCAAAATTCCTCGAGGTCTCTATAAGCCGCTCGTATATAGTAACTCGTTCTTCCTCCCTTACGGCTTTCTCAAACGTAGCGATCATTTTTTGGCAATAAGAACAGGACTGGAGATGTTGTTTTTTGGCAACGGTAAGTTTATCTACGCTGCCCTTTGCATGCTCCTCTAGTTCAGCAAAACATAGGCAGTCCTTTGACTTTGGCGGTTTAATTTCTTCGATTCCCCGCAGCTTTTTCTTCCTCCAGAAATCAAATAGTTTATTGAATTCTTTATTATTCATATTTCGCCTTTCTACTGATTAGACGGCTATTTGGCGCTTATTTTTCAAAAATATTTTTAAAAGAAGAAAGTTTCTTTTCAATGCAATTTTTTACCTTTTTCTTAGCTGAGGCAATCCTATTCACTATAGTCCCTAGGGAGCTGTAGCCGAATTTCTCCTTGGTAATTTTAGCGATTTCTTTAAAGGCTATATTATTGAGCTCTCTGAGCTCTAAGTTGATCTTTTCTTCTTCCGGCAACTTTTTAATACATTCTTCCAAAAACATAAGCATCATCCTGGTTTTTTTATCCGCTTGGGAATCGTTTCCGGCCGCCCTATTATCTATACCCGGGTCTAGAATTTCTCCTCTTTCAATTTCTTTCGTGTCATCTACGGCTTCTCCTATTTTTTCTTCTGCGGGCTTCTTGCCGCCGTTCTTCCTTATGATATCTTTTGCCTTGTTAATCAAGATTCTAGTAAGCCAGGTTTCTGTTTTAGATAAAAATAAAAATTTCCCTCTTTTAATATAGCCCGCTATTAAGGCTTCCTGCGCAGCATTTTCAGCGTCAGCCGTATTTCTTAAAATCTTCCACGCTACATTGACAAATTTTCCATAAAGCCTTGCATAAATAATATCATAGGCGCCTTTGACGTCTTGCCGGGAGAGCCGCATTAATTCTTCGTTAGATTTTTCCGCTAGGTTTTCTGGGGAGGGGCTGTCTTCCATATGGCTAATTTTACCCTTTTATGTGCCAAACACAAGTTAATAATTTTTAAAATAAACAAAATTTTTTGGAAAACCGTAATTTTACCGCGTCTAATTTAGCGAAAGGAGGAAAAATGGAAAGATACCAAAACTATTCTTTCGAGCAAGGCCATCCTTACCCGGACTCGAGGATGATTATGCAGGGGGAGCCTTCTTTAGAAGAGAGGGCTGCGCTTTACAACGAAGCAGAAAAGATAATATATGTTCTTGGATGTTTCGGTTCTGTGGTCCTGGCAGCAGCAGTGCCTTTTAAAAGCATCTCTTTTGGCGCCTTTGTCGTAATTTTCTTTGTTTCCCGATGCGCAGACATCTTAAGCACTATTTTTTGTTTACGTATGCCTTGGGCCTTTGAAACAAATCCTCACAGCCAAGCGCGTAGGCTTAGCCCGGACTTTGTCTTGAGGTACGCAGTCAATATTTTATTTTGCGCAGGCCTTGTCTATTTACTAAGCCTTTGGTTTCCAGTTTTTGCCAAAGTTATATTATTGACCCATGCAATGGCTGGTTTCTTGGTGTCTGTCTCTAATCTCTATCAGACTTTTGCCATGGTTAGGGCAAACAAATTGTTTTATGTAATTAGTAATAGTGCAATAGGGGTCGGTGTTTTCTTTTTACTGAGGTTTTTAATTTAGCCACTTAAGAAAGGATGATAGGATGCAAAAAAAGATTTGTTGTTTTAAGCTTTTGGTTTTACTTACCGCAGCTGTAATATTGATTTCCAGCATGCCAGAATTTTGTTTTGCCGCAAGAGGAGGTGAAGAATTAAGCCGGGATTATCAATTGGAATCAGAAAAGAAGCATTTGAAAGATAATTTTAGTTGGGAGATCGATCTTGTTTATGGCCTCTCCAGCGTTTCCCGCTTGTTAGGATTAGGAGCCAGGCGTTTCCCAGATGGCCCATCAAAAGAATACCTCGATACATTAAAGATGACTAATTCTAATAATGATTTTTTATTGACGCTGGGGGCAAATTACTTGATAACACCGAAATTAGAACTTTCTCTGGGGGTGCCGGTCAGTATTGTGATGGTCGAGGTTGAAACAGGCAGCAGGCGGAAGACAAAACATCCCCAACTTAAAGCCGGAGTAGGCGATATATACGCCAGCATTTCTTATGCTTTATTGACAGAATCAAAGAGCAGGCCATTGGTTATTTCTACCTTTGAAGTAAAATCACCGCTTTCAAAATACACTTCTATGGGGGATGGTTTTTGGGGCTTTACCCCGGGAGTATATTTAAGGAAATTTATTTCCGGCTCAATGTATGCCTTGGGGCTTGCGGGGTATACTTTTCGGCTCCAGAGAAGAGGAGCTGAGCCGGAGGCTGGCATAAGATATGGTGGCGGATTTGGGTTTTTGTCCGGGGATAAAAAATTAGAGCTAACTTTGGAAAGGACCCGGTCCGGTAAAACAAAACTAGGCGATAAGGTAATTATGGATTCCGGAAGCGATCTGATTTTAGGGGCCAGCCTTACTACTATTTTAGCAAGGCAAACTTGTACAATCGGGGTATTTTTAAGCGGGTTGGAAAAAGGGTTGAATTGGGGTAAGAATTCTGCCGGCGCCTTTATCGGCGTTAGTTTTTAAATAGGGAGGAAGATAAAGATGAAAAAAATAAATTCGTGTGCCTTAGGGTTATTGATATCCATTATTTTTGTAACTAGCGGTTATCCGGCTGCCAGGATCCCCGTTGATAAGGATGTAAAAGAAGCACTTATAAAAAAAGATTTAGGCAAAGTTAAAAAAATAGTAGATAGTTTGAACGATCCGATGGAAACAACGCCAATTCCTTATTTTCTTTTGACGTATGTTTATTATGCCAAAGGCGATTACCAAAAAATACCTCAACTCTTGAATACCATAGATACTCCGGATAAAAAAGAATTTCTTCTGGCCTGGGCGCAGGAATTCGCCCGGGAATATCCACAGAGTTCGATCCCGTATTTATTAAAAGGGGATGCTTATCTGCGCCTGAAAAAATACGATGAGGCGATAAAGGAATTTGATGCAGCAGAGGCAATAGATGCCAACCTTTTTTTAATTTATGCCGCAAAGGGGATGTTTTACGCTTTCCAGAGTGAATATGACTTGGCAATAAAGAATTTTACCAGAGGGATAAAATTAGAACCTAGGTCGGCGGACTTATACAATAGCCGTGGGATTGTTTATTATTGTCAAGGCGATTATGCTTTAGCCATAGACGATTTTAGCCAGGCGATAAAAATAAACCCTAAATTTACTCTTGCCTATCTTGGAAGGTGCAAGGTTTACCGTGCGCAAGGGAAAGACGGCTTTGCCGCAATCGATTTTAAAAGAGCGCAAGAAATCGATCAGGAAGGTTTTGCTATATCCCGCTCGTCAATAAAGGATCCCGCAACCGGCAAGGTTATACATAAATTTAAAGTAGACTTGGATATTAAGCCTGAAATAAAGACTCCCGAAGGAAAATTATACTCGTTTGGCCGGATCCAGGGTGTGGATTCAAGGCCGGAAGGTGAAATAGTAATATTAAAAGATAAAGGAGTGGTAAGTGAAAAAACGCTGGATGATCGTTCTATTGTGCCTGCCCTTTATTTCCTCTTGTATAACGACCAGTTCTTCTTTAAAACAGAAAGAGGCAAATGAAGTTAAGACTTTTGTCGCCTTTTCTTTAAATGCAGCTAAGACGCATATTAAAAAAGCTGAAGAGGGGGGAGGGGATTTTCGTAAATCCTCTCCCGAAGTTTATCGCTTTGGATATATGGCAAAGCCGGTAGGGTTAATATTTGATTCACATAGCGGTGATGCCATTATCATCGGAGAAAAAACGAAAACTCCGAACCTCTTTCTGGATGATTTCGTTTGCGCCCTGCGATCTTTGTATCTTTATGGCGTCTATCCCCAATTGACGATCGATCCTAGGGGGGATACGCCTGAGTCGAAATGGCATCAGGTAAAAATGACTAAGGCAATTGAGGATACTCGTTTTGGCCGGGTTCTATTCGAGAGCGATTATCTTTTAAAAAAAATAAGCCTGAATTTATTCAAAATGAAACCCCCTAAATTTAAAACATACTATCATCTTTTTGTGGAAGAACGGCAGGAAGACACGGTATATTCACGTTTTTGGTTTAAGCCTTCCGGAGTAGATGTTTTAGCATCTAAAAATATCGTGTTTATAAATAAATTTCCGGTGCAGGTTTTTTCTGAGACGCTCTATCCAAAACACCTTAAAGATAAGGCGGCTATAGAATTTAGCCAAACCTTTAGCCGGAGGTTCGATGAATTCGCAAAATATTGCCCTGTCTTGGAAGACTTGGAGAATTTATTGCGATGGGTTTGTATTGCCGGTTCTGTTTCTCATATGGAGAATGCTCCGGATTTTAAATTTTGGCTTTCAGATTACCGGATCAAAAAAGCGGAAATTCCCGAGAGGGTCAAGGGGCTGAATAATATTTATGGAGATCTGGATTCTGTTTTAAGAGTTTCTGGAGGCGTAGACAGCACATTTTTAAATCTCCGCTTAAAGGCTAAGGACGTTGCTGCGCTGGATGATCTAGCTAATCTGGTAATTAATTCGCGCCCTTCTTATGGTACTTTGACCTGGGAGTTTTCTTTGAAAGAACCCGATTCTTTTATGGATTGGTATACGAAGGCAACAGTTATGCATGATTTAGGTAGGTATAAAGAAGCGCTTACTTATTATGATGAGGCGCTAAAATTAGACCCACAGGATTTTACGGCGTGGTATAATAAAGGAGAAGTTTCAAAATGCCTGGGCAGGGCCAAAGAAGCCGTCGAGGCATACGAAATGTTTATAAAGCTAGCGCCTGTTGATGACGCCGATATCAAGAGGGCTAAGGATAAAATTTTAAGGAGGTAATTATGGCTTTGTTTGATATGCAAGATTTCAAAAGTT
>JALOCE010000125.1 GCA_023227925.1 Candidatus Omnitrophota bacterium | reverse complement strand
GAAAAGATAAAACGTTATGATAGCCTCAAGAAGATTATCGAAGAGATCAACCGGAACCTTGTTTTAGAGTCCATAGCGGATAATCTTATCGCAATAGCCTTTTCATTAGCGGCAGGCAATAAAGGCACATGCGTTCTCTATCTGGTGGATAGCCAGACACAGCTGAATTTAACCCTTTTTAAGGCTAAAAAAGAGGATAAAAAATTAATTATTAAGGCAAAAGAAGGCGATATATTCGATCTTTGGGTGCTCAGGCATACCAGCCCCTTATTGATCGAGGACATCAAAAAAGATTTTCGTTTTGACCTGGAGAAATTAAAGGCCCAGGATAAGAGGCCCGTTTCGTCTTTGATCAGCTCGCCTCTTATAAGCGAAAATAGATTTTTGGGGATATTAAGATTAGACCATCCTGATCCTTATTTTTATTCGCAAGACGATTTAAGGTTCCTGGTAACGATATGCGATTTAGGGGCGGTAGCGATAGAAAACGGGGAGCTCTTCAAAAAGACGCAGGACCTGGCTACTCACGACGAGTTGACCACGCTTTATACAAAAGGTTATTTTCTGGAGCGGCTTAAGGAAGAGCATAAAAGAAGCGTCCGCCAAAACCGGCCCCTTTCTTTGTTGATGCTGGATATCGACTACTTCAAGAATTATAACGATAGATTCGGGCACGGCGCAGGGGATAACGTGTTAAAGGCTTTGAGCCAGGACATAGTCGAGGGGTTAAAAGATTATAGCCCCATAATAAGCCGTTTCGGCGGAGAAGAATTCTGCGTAATCCTGTCCGGCATAGACAAAAAAAGAGCCGGCATTATTGCTGATGGGCTTCGGGAGAAGATAGAAAAGACAAAAATAATCTTACGCAGGCAGGAGACTAATATTACTGTGTCTATTGGTGTGGCGGGTTTTCCCGATGATTCAAAAGATGAATCCGAGCTTATTATGAAGGCGGATAAAGCGATGTATGAAGCAAAACAAAAAGGAAGAAACAGGGTATGCGGGAATTAATACTGTTAATTTTATTAAACGTACTTTTATATCTCAGGCTGCGTAAGGTATTGGATAAGAGGCTTGACAGGGTAAGGGGCCGTTACCAACAGGCAAAGTCTGAGCACGACAGGTTATTCTTAGAAAACAGGAGGGCAGGAGAAGATAACGCCCGCCTGTCAAAAAGCGTGGAAGAAACAATAGCGATCTATAATATAACCAAGGATATCTGTAAATCCCTGGATGAAAATAAGGTTTTTGATAATTTCCGTAACGAAATGAACAGTTATATCCAGGTGAGCGATTGTAAACTGCTAAAAAAAGATGCCGATTTATCTTCGTACCAGGACCATACGATCCTGCCTTTGAGTATAGACAAGACCCATTTCGGGTACCTGGTAACCAGCAGGATAAAAGAGGAAGAGAAAGACAAATTCCATATTTTATCCCAGCAGTTTTTACTGGGGATCAAGAGAGCGCTTCTATATCAAAAGGTCCAGGAGTTGACTGTCAGGGACGGCCTTACCGGAGTCTTTAGCCGCAGGTATTTATTAGAGAGGCTGAACGAGGAATTGGAACGCTCAAAGAAATTTAAATATAATTTTTCTTTTCTCATGGTTGATGTCGACCATTTCAAAGATTTCAATGACCGTTACGGGCATCTTGTGGGGGACGCTATACTAAAAGAGATAGCCGGGGTGATCAAAGAAGGCATAAGACAGATAGATTTAGTCGGCAGATACGGAGGGGAAGAATTCTCCATTATTCTGGCGGAGACAGATAAAGACGAGGCGGGTTTTATTGCCGAACGTATCCGCCAGGCCGTAGAAAACAGGGTAATCAAAGTCTATGATGAAAATTTAAAAGTTACGATAAGTATCGGCATATCGGTGTTCCCTGGCAATGCTGATAATGTCCTTACGCTTATCGATACGGCAGATTGCGCTTTATACCGCGCTAAACAAACAGGCAGGAACCTGACCTGTATTTACGGGACCGAATAGCCGAGATTATCTCTTGCCCCGCCAGAAAATTTATGGTAATCTAGCAAAGTTAATACCTAGAAGAGGTGGACCTATGAAGATTTTCATCGATACTGCAAATACTAAAGAGATAAAAGAGGCAGTCGGCATGGGATTGATAGACGGAGTGACTACTAATCCTAGCTTGATTGCCAGAGAGAACCGCCCGGCAGGCGATCTATTGAAAGAGATCTGTTCTCTGGTGCCCGGGCCGGTAAGCGCTGAAGTGATCAGCTTGGAAGCAGACAAGATGGTCGTGGAGGCCCGTAAGCTCTCCGCTATAGCAAAGAATATCGTGGTCAAGGTCCCGCTGGTGAAAGAAGGGTTAAAAGCAGTGAAGATCTTATCCGGCGAAGGCATAAAAACAAACGTTACTCTTTGTTTTTCTCCGGCACAGGCTTTGTTGGCAGCTAAAGCAGGAGCGGATTACATATCGCCGTTTGTCGGCAGGCTTGATGATGTAAGCCATACGGGCATGGATTTAGTCAGGGACATCAGGACTATTTATAAAAATTACTCTTTCCAGACCGAGATAATCGTGGCTTCCGTGCGCAATCCTTTGCATGTTGTCGATGCCGCATTGGCGGGGGCTGATATCGCCACTATACCTTTAGCAGTCATTGAACAGCTTTTAAAACATCCGCTTACTGATTTAGGCATTCAAAAGTTCTTAGAAGACCATAAAAAAATCCCGGTAAAATAGGTTAAATGCGCAACTCCCAGTCTATATTCAATAGCTTGCGGCGTGAAACGAAAACAAAGAAAATTTTTTTGCCGTTTGTCTTTATTTTGTTGTTTTGTTTTAATGTTTACGCCCAGGGCGAAGATAAAATAGAGGTACCGGCAGAGGCTGATGCTAAAGATGCGTCCGCACCGCAGCCCATTATCATTAATGCTGATAACCTGGAGTTTTCTACGGGGAAAAAAGAAATTGTAGCTACCGGTAATGTAGAAGTGGATTATAAGGGCACAAAATTAAATTGCCAGAAAATGACGGTGGATAACGAAACTAAAAACGCAGAAGCCGTAGGGAACGTAAGGCTGGAGGATGCAAGTGGGGTTATCGAAGGCGAAAGGATGTTATATAATTTTGGTACTAGCACGGGGGTTGTGATCAATTCGCAATTCAGGACTAATCCTTATTTTGGCCGGGCAGAGAAGACCGAGAAAGTAAGCGAATTGGAAATTGTCAATACCAGGGGTTATTTTACCAGTTGTAGCTATGATAATCCGCATTATCGTATAAAGTCACGCAAGATGAATCTTTTTCCCGGTGATAAGGTGCAGACAAAAGACGATACTTTCTATGTGGGCCAACTGCCTTTATTATACCTGCCGCAATTAAACCGCAGCCTGAGAGATCCTCTGATGCATGTGCAAGTCTTGCCTGGCAGCAGGAAAGACTGGGGGCTTTATTTTTTAAGCGCCTGGAGATATAACCTCACGGAGGATATCACGGGCAGGCTTTATCTTGACTGGCGTGAAAATATGGGCGTAGGCGAAGGCTTCGGCGTCAATTATCATACCGTTGATTTAGGCAAGGGTGATTTTAAATTTTACTACACCCAGGAAAGGAATAAAAGCAAGGATTTTACTGCGCTTCCCGTAGATGCCCCCAAGGTATTCCAGAGGTATTTAATCCGCTGGCGCCACAAGTGGGATGTCGATCCAATGACAAACCTGATCACGGAATATTGGAAAATAACCGATTCTAAGCAGTCGCTTTATCCAAATCATAATCCCAGTTATAATTTTCTTAAGGAATTTTGGTACAGGGAATATGAACAGGATGCATTGCCTCTATCTTATGTATCCGTTCATCACGCTTTTTCATATGGCGCTGTGGATCTTTTGATGCAGCCGCGTATCAACCGGTGGTACGACGAAGTAGAAAAGGTGCCCGAAATAAAATATAGTTTACCTAGTTTTAAAGTAGCCAATACGCCGTTTTATTTTGACAATCAAAGCTCGCTGGCGAACTTTAATCATAAACATCCGGTGCCTTCGGCTTCCAGCAACGATATCCACTCGACGAGGTTCGATACCACGAATAAATTCGCATTGCCGATGAAAGTTGCTTTTGTCCACCTTAGCCCTTCTGTGCAGCATAGGGGTACTTATTACACGAAGAATATATATGGCGCTGCTACTGTATTGCGGACTATTTTCTCTACGGGGGCAGAAGCAAGCACAAAGTTTTACCGCATTTTTAATCTTAAAACTAACTTTTTAGGCTTGAATATAAACAGCCTAAGGCATGTGATTACGCCTACTGTCAATTATAGCTATAGTAATGAGCCGACCGTTTCAGCCTCTAAATTAGTGCAAATAGACAGCGTAGACAGCATTTCCGGCCGCAGTAACAGCGCAGCCTTGGAATTGTCAAATATACTGCAGACTAAGCGCGATAAGTCGACTGTCCAGATAGCTGACTTTCGGATTTCCAGTATCTATACTTTTAAGACGAAGAATAGCCGGGGTTCAAATTTAGGCGACGTCCTTTTAAAACTGGATATCCTGCCTTATTCCTGGGTCAGGATCATAGCTGAGGCGACATATAATCGTACGGGGGTGCATGATGATCCAGCCTATGGTACTTTTACTAATGTCAATTATGATATCGATTTTAATTTGGGAGCAGAGCGTTCTTTTGGTTTTAGCCAGCGCTATAACAGGAAAGGCCCTAATGAATTTGTTGCCGATCTTAAATGGCGCATCAGCCCTAAATGGAGATTCAGCATTTATGAGAGGTTTGTTACCGGTCATCGCGATCCCAGCCTCAAG
>JALOCE010000124.1 GCA_023227925.1 Candidatus Omnitrophota bacterium | reverse complement strand
CACTATTATTTTTTATGAGTCAAGCCATCGCATCCTGGCTAGCTTAGAGGATATCCAGGTTGTATTTGGCGATAAAGAGATCGTCCTGGCCAGAGAACTTACTAAGAAATTCGAAGAAGTAAAACGCGGCAGCGCAAGAGAAGTCTTGGGATATTTCAAAACCCGGCTTCCCCGCGGGGAGTTTGTGCTAGTGCTGTAAATATTGCCTTGACAAAAGTAGGCTGAGATGTTATATTTAATGTCAATAGAGGACCTTTAAGCCGGCTCACGAGAAGCCGGTAAGGCAAAGAAAATGATTATAAGTTCAAAAAATAAAATGAACCCTTGGTTGAATAAACCAGGGGTATTTTTTTACCTCAGGAGGGAGGTACACCCACCTATCGCCCCAGAAGGGGCGCACTTGGCAATCCTTTATGCCAAGGTGCGGATAAGGTGGGGTGTATAATCTGAATCTATGCTAGAAAAAGCAAAAATTTTAGATAAGGATGCGCTTAACCGTAGCCTGATGCGCGTTGCCCACGAGATATTGGAGAAGAATAAGGGTACTCAGGATTTATGCCTGATAGGTATTAGAAATCGCGGTGCATACCTAGCTAAGCGTTTAGCGGATTGTATTGAGAAGATCGAAACAGTGCGTATCCCGGTCGGCATTTTGGATATTACGCTTTACCGTGATGATTTAACTCTGGTCGCCGCGCACCCCCTAGTGCATAAAACAGAAATAACGTTTGATATCGCGGATAAAAATCTTATCCTGGTGGACGATGTTCTGTATACCGGCAGGACCGTACGCTCTGCCCTGGACGCCCTGATAGATTTAGGCCGTCCCCGCTCAATACAGCTGGCCGTTCTTGTAGACAGGGGGCATCGGGAGTTACCTGTCCGCGCAGATTACGTCGGGAAAAATATCCCTACCTCCAAAGAAGAGACTGTAGAGGTGCGGCTGGAAGAAACCGACGGTAAGGATGAAGTGGTGATTATCCAGAAGGAATAATTTATGGAAAACGCTCTTGTGTGGAAGAGAAAAGATCTGCTGGGATTAGAAGAGTTGAGCAGGCAAGAATTAGAGCTGATTTTATCCACCGCCGAGTCGTTTAAGGAAGTCTCTACCCGAGAGATCAAAAAAGTCCCGGCGCTGCGCGGCAAGACAGTGGTAAATCTATTTTATGAGCCGTCTACCAGGACCAGGGTATCTTTTGAAGTAGCGGCCAAGCGGTTATCCGCAGACGTAATCAATATCGCCTCCGAGACGTCCAGCGTACGTAAAGGTGAAACGCTCATCGATACCGGCAAAAATATAGAAGCCCTGAAGGTGGATATCATTGTAGTGCGGCATAATTATTCCGGAGCAGCCGTAATGCTAGCCAGGAATTTGCGGGCGAGCGTGGTAAATGCCGGCGATGGCTGGCATGAGCATCCCACGCAGGCGCTCCTAGACATATTTACCTTAAAAGAGAAGTTAGGTAAGATTGATGGTTTAAAGGTGAGCATCGTCGGGGATATCGCGCATTCGCGCGTGGCACGTTCGAATATCTGGGGACTTACCAAGTTGGGCGCGAAAGTGACTGTATGCGCTCCAAAGATGTTGATCCCTCCTGCCATCGAAGAAATGGGTGTAGCAGTAACCCACGATATAGATGAAGCCTTGCGCCATGCCGATGCAGTGAATGTTTTAAGGATGCAATTTGAGCGCGACGAGCAAAGCGCTTTTCCGCAGCAGTTAGAATATTTCAAGAACTTCGGCATTACCCGCGAGAGGTTAGAGAAAGCGAAAAAGAATATTATCGTCATGCACCCCGGGCCGATCAATCGCGGAGTAGAAATATCCAGCGAAGTCGCCGATGGCATAAATTCAGTAATATTAGAGCAGGTTACTAATGGCATTGCGGTAAGGATGAGCGTACTTTTTTTAGTAGCGCAGGCAAACGATAACATTAAGAATGAAAATACTGATTAAGAACGGGCGGGTTATTGATCCCGCAAATAATATCGATGCGCTGATGGACATACTTGTCGATGGCTCTAAGATATCCAGGGTGGCCAAAGATATTAAAGGCAGCGCAGACTCTACAATCGATGCTTCAGGTAAAATAGTTATCCCGGGCTTAGTGGATATGCATGTGCATTTAAGGGAGCCGGGTAGAGAAGATAAAGAGACGATTAAGAGCGGTACTCATGCCGCGCTCCGCGGTGGAGTAACCAGCGTTTTAGCCATGCCTAATACACAGCCGGCAATCGACAGCGTAAAAAATACAGATTTACTGAAAGGGTTGATAAAGAATTCAGCCTCTATAAACGTGTTTATCTGCGGAGCAATCACTAAGGAGAGAGCCGGTATTGAATTAGCCGACATCATAGGCCTAAAAAAATCAGGTGCTATTGCTATTTCAGACGATGGCGCATCGGTTGATTCAGACGCGCTTATGTTAAAAGCATTTAAAGACGCCAAGAAAGCGGGCCTTTTGGTGATTTGCCACTCTGAAGATAAAAAATTAAGCGCAAGCGGAGTAGTCAATTTAGGTTTTACCTCCACGCGTATGGGCTTAAGAGGCATTCCGAAAGAGTCTGAATATAAGAGAGTGCAGCGTGACGTCGACCTAGCTAAAAAAGCAGGGTGCAGAGTGCATATAGCGCATGTCAGCTGTAAAGAGTCGGTTGATATTATCGCCCGTGCCAAGAAGCAAGGGATTAAAGTTACCTGCGAAACCGCGCCGCATTATTTTTCGCTGAGCGAAGAAGCAGTGCTCGGTTATGATACGAGTTTCAAAATGAATCCTCCCTTAAGAAGCAAGGAGGATAGAGAGGCAATAAAGCAGGGTTTAAAAAAAGGCATAATAGATGTGATCGCCTCTGACCATGCCCCGCATACGGAGAATGAAAAAGAGATCGAGTTTGAGCGTGCGGAGTTTGGAATAGTCGGCCTTGAGACGGAATTAGCCGTTAGTATTACAGAATTAATTGACACTGGCCTTTTGGATTGGCCGGGCCTGGTGAACAAAATAGCTCTTAGCCCGGCAAGAATTTTAGGTATTAATAAGGGGACTTTAGGCGCAGGCTCTGATGCGGACATCGCCATAATCTCTGCCGATGCGGACTGGCTGGTCAAAAATGAAGACCTGCAATCTAAATCCAAGAATTCCCCGTTTATCGGGAAGCAGTTAAAAGGCAGGGTAGCCTGCACAATTTGCGGAGGTAAAATCACTCAATTATGGAATTCATAGCCGATTTTCACATACACTCTAAATACTCGCGCGCAACCAGCAAAGATATGGATGTTAAGCATTTGGCTGAATGGGCCAAACTTAAAGGTATCACGCTGATGGGCACAGGTGATTTTACGCACCATCTATGGCTGGAAGAATTAAAGCATAATCTGGAAGATTTAGGTAATGGTTTGTTCAAGTATAATGGAGTTTATTTTATACTGACTTCAGAGATAAGCAGTATTTACTCGAAAAAGGGCAAGACCTATCGTATCCACAATATGATCTTTAGCCCTTCTTTTAAAACTACGGACAAGATAAATGAATACTTAAGCCGTTGCGGTAATCTGGCTAGTGACGGCCGGCCTATCTTAGGACTGGATGCGGCGGACCTGGCAAAGATCGTTTTTGATATCGACGAGAATTGCATGGTCGTACCCGGCCACATCTGGACACCGTGGTTTTCTTTATTTGGCTCGATGTCCGGCTTTGACAGGATACAAGATTGTTTTGAGGATCAGACTGCAAAGATATTTGCCCTGGAGACGGGCCTCTCCAGTGACCCGGCAATGAATTGGCGCCTGAGTGCCTTGGACAAATTTACGCTTATCTCTAATAGTGATTCGCATTCTCCGGCGAAGATCGGCCGCGAAGCAAATGTCTTTGACTGCGAATTGGATTATAAGACTATAAGAGAAGTTTTAAGGACCAAAGATAAAAAGAAGTTTCTCTACACCATTGAATTTTTTCCCGAAGAAGGTAAATACCATTTTGACGGCCACCGCTTATGCGGGATAAGATTTGCTCCGACGGAAACCAGGCAAAATAATGGCCGTTGCCCCAAGTGCGGTAAGCCTTTGACCGTAGGAGTAATGAATCGCGTTGAGCAATTGGCAGATCGCCCGGAAGGCTATGTGCCCTCAAATAATATACCTTTTAAAAACCTTATCCCCTTGAATGAGATTATCGCAGGGGCAAAGGGCGTAGCCAGTACCTCTGTGTCTGTTGAGCGGGATTACCGCGGGATAATAGCAAAATTTGGCACGGAGTTCAATGTTTTACTAAGGGCATCGAAAGAAGAGCTGTTGAAAGGACTGCCTCCTCGTATTGCAGAAGGGGTTTTACGGGTCCGCGAGAGAAAAGTAAATATCAAAGCCGGTTTTGACGGCGAATATGGAATAATTTCTATCTTTGACGATAAAGAAAAGAGTTCAGAGGGCGAAAAACAATTGAACCTCTTTTAATTAATAACGCCCCTGTCGCCCAATGGATAGGGCACTGGCCTCCGGAGCCAGGTGTACAGGTCCGACTCCTGTCAGGGGCAAATTTGAAAATATGCGTAAAAAAGTTGTAAGTGTAATAGGTGGGCGGAAATGCAATTGTAAAGTGGAGCAATTAGCCCAAAATTTAGGCAAAAAACTGGCAAAAGTGGTTGATATTCTTATTACAGGTGGTTTAAGTGGAACAATGCAGGCAGTTTGTAAAGGATTCAAGGCCAATAACGGCTTAACTATTGGAATTATACCAAGCTATGAAAAAAATGATGCTAATCCTTTCGTGGATATAGTTATTCCTACTGGTTTAGGATTAGCGCGGAACGCATTGGTGGTTAAGAGCGCTGACATCGTGGTCGCGCTACCAGGAGAAGCGGGTACACTTTCCGAGATCGCCTATTGTTTACAGTTTGGAATACCGGTAATTAGCCTTCAGTCCTGGGATATACCCGGAGTAATTAAAGCC
>JALOCE010000011.1 GCA_023227925.1 Candidatus Omnitrophota bacterium | reverse complement strand
AGCCACAAGGGCCGCAACGTCCGCATCCACGTCGGCGGAAGCCTCGTAGATGGTCGCAAGTGCAACACTCGTGTCGCTTTCGGCGTCTGCTACGAGGGCCGCAACGTCCGCATCCACGTCGGCGGAAGCCTCGTAGATGGTCGCAAGTGCGACACTCGTGTCGCTTTCGGCGTTTGCTACGAGGGCCGCAACGTCCGCATCCACGTCGGCGGAAGCCTCGTAGATGGTCGCAAGTGCAACACTCGTGTCGCTCTCGGCGTCTGCTACGAGGGCCGCAACGTCCGCATCCACGTCGGCGGAAGCCTCGTAGATGGTCGCAAGTGCGACACTCGTGTCGCTCTCGGCGTCAGCCACAAGGGCCGCAACACTGGCGTCTTCAGCATCCGCCCCGTAAAGAGTATCGAGAGCCACCCGGGTGTCGCTTTCGGCGTCTTCAATCAAAGCGGAAACACTCGTGTCTTCTGCTGTAACACCATAGAGCGTATCAAGCGATGCCCGAGTATCACTTTCAGTGTCATCGATCAGCGCACTGACATCGGCATCCGAAGCAACCGGGTCCGCGAGAGGGTCACCCACCATAAGAAGCGGTTCAGGGGTGAAAGAGCCCGTATAAGACTCCGTAGCCACCCGAGTGATAGTTACAGGTTTCGCATCAGCCATGTTCTAGTCCTTGTCTTTACGGAGCGGTAACGGTAACCGCGATAGTGTCGGTGTCGCCAGTAACCGGGTCAGTTGCTGTGACTGTTGCGGTGTCGGTGGCGGAGCCGGTTACCTGGTACACCCCACCCGGGTACATAAGAATAACGTCAGCATCATCGCTGGACCATTCGACATAGTTCGTCACGTCCCGGCCTCCGAGAGCCGCACGGTATCTACCAACAGCCGCTGGAGCGGGGGTGTCGGTAGCCGAAGGAATTGTTGCGAGAGCGGCGTGATCCCCAACAACAACACAGTGGGCAAAGTCCGATTTTTGGAGGTAGTTTTTCGTGTATCGCTTAGATTCACCCGGGGTAAATGGGTTCTGCTCGCTGTCGCCTTCAACACGATAGACGAACACAAAGTCGCCATCGGTTGCCACCGTAGTAGCATCCGTATCGCCGTCGATCCGCATTGCTACGTCGAGGAGAACCCCGGGCGTATCAACCAGATCGTAAACCAACGAAATCGTGTTGGAAGCGTCATCATACGAACGAGGGTAGTAGTGAGACATCGACCCACCATAGTTGGATGGACCAAACTCCTCATAAGAAGAAGCGTCAGCCAAAGAAGGCTCATTTTGAACCTCAGAGGATTGGGTGCCGAACCCAAAGTCGTTCCACGAAACAGTCGGGGTTGCTTCGATCATCCCAGAAGTCCCGCCCGTGTTGTTGAGTTCTGCCGCAAGCGGCTCCCCCACATCCGTGACACCTAGAGCGCCTGTTGCAGTCGGCCCCATCCATAGCGCGATCCGCTCATTCGCGGGGGTCTTTTCAAAGTCGAGTGCCACTTCTGGCTCCAATCACTTGTTGTATCTAAAACTATGATACCATGATTTTGAGAAAACGTTTTGTCTCAAAACCTACGCGAAGGGAAAAAATGACACACACAAAATGGTTCAACGAAGACGGCTCTCGAATGACGTGTTCACACGAAGACTGTCAGGCTTTAGTACACGTTTCAGGGCTTTGTACGAGCCATTATTCGAGGGCCTACAAGCGGGGGGAACAACCCCTCACGCTCCACTACCTAACGCGAAACAAGGGACCTCAAACTTGCTGTCAACTGGACTGTGAACGCACCGTGAAGGCTCGGGGGCTATGCCAACTTCACTACGAGCGGGCGGTACGCTCTGGCAAACCCCGAAAAACGTGGCGACAAACGAAATGGACGAATGCGGACGGCACGAGAAAAACCTGTAAGGTGCCCGGATGCGAGAAGCCTGTTAAAACGTCTGGTTGGTGTAGCACGCATTACTATTCCGAATGGAACGCTAAGAATCGGCCCAACACAATGACGGTGTGCCCAATTCCTGGATGTGGACGCCCCATGATCCACCGTTCGTCCGTCTGCGGAAAGTGCAACCAAACACGTTGGCGCTATGGGCTAGACCCGGAGATATTCCTAGAAATGATGCAACCTGAAAATCGAAAGTGTTCCAACCCGATGTGTGGGGCGACAGAAAACCTCCATATCGACCACGATCATTCTTGTTGCCCTCCTGGTGTGTTCCCTACTCACACCCGAGTCTCTTGCGGGAAGTGTGTGCGGGGGTGGCTCTGTCAATCCTGTAATCGAGCATTGGGGTGTGTTGGGGACGACGTTTCTCGGCTTTTAGGTCTCGTCGCGTTTCTTGAGCAAAACAAAACCCCCACAAGCAGGTAGCCTATGGGGGCGTGGTGCGTTTGGCGTTACGTTGCCAACTCGTACCCCCAAAGGATGTCGCTCCGCTTAGCGAAGGTCTGTGACCACCTGATATTGGCCCCCGTCTCAAGGACAGGAACAGCCCAGTCGGTAGCGACCTCCACCATCTTGATCCGGTCCCCAACCGCAAAGGCCGCGTCATGCGCCTTACCTACTGACATGATCGCAAACACATCGTTGAGGCCCCGCCACATGAGAAGAGATTTAGCGAGCGTAGCCGTGTTGAAGCCGTCTGCCGCGAGAACAGAAGTTGCGTCATCCCACCTGGCCTTCGATTCTTCGAACTCCCACACCACAGTTGCGGAGTAAGAGAGTGCTGACGAGTCACCGGAGGTTTGGCAGAACGTCAACGACTCGTCACGTTCAGAGTCATCAAGATCGAAAGTACAACCGTCCGTGTTAAGAGCACACGTCAAGTTCCAAATAAGCCCGTCAGGGGCGTTAGTGGGGTTCGCGTTCAACTCGGCGGTCGTAGGTGCGGTCCAGTCCGCAAAGGCTAGACGGTGGGCGAGATAAAACCGATACACCTCGTCATCTTGCAAGCGTTCCAAAGCCATAGTTATTCAGTTTCCTCCGGGTTTAGGGGGTTGGACGAAACAACCTTTTCGGGGTGTTCTTTGATGAAAGTTCGGGGGGCGCGAGGCTTGTATGTCCTCTTCGCATAAGGCTTCGTCCCGTCTTTTACAACCGTGTACACCTTATCGCTAATAATCGTCCCGAACCATTTTGCGGGAACCCGCGTAGAAATCTCGCCTGTTTCGGTGTTGAGAAGAGTCAGAAGTTGGTTGCTCATTTCACTCTCCAGTTTAGCATACGTTTATACGGGAATTGACGTTGTAATTGTATTCGACAATGCCCCTAAAAGAGAGACGCGATACGAACAAATTCCTGTCGGACTGACATCCACCGAACCAGACCCGGCAATAATGGGGATATCGACGGAAGAAACCCAATCGCCTCCGGCAGGTTGGTACCAGATTTTTCCTCCGGCTGTTACGGCTGGGGTCGCTGTCACCCCCAAGGTAATCGACCCCCCAGGGGTGTAGGTGGACGACCCGGTGAGAACCAGGGTTGTCAAGTCGGGGACATCTGTCAGTTGTATCACGATGCCAAAAGACACGGGGATCACTAGGGCTTCGACTGCGCCCGTCGATTTTTTGATCGGAATTTGAGCACCCCCCGCACGCTTCCGAATCTGCCCCGCCCAGTCGAAAGAGGCTCCGAGAAACCGCTGAATGCATTGGCTATACAATTGTTTCCCAAGCGGAATCCCGGTGGCTGATTCATCACCCGCCACCACGATTTTGAGGTACACCGGAAGAACGTAATCATCCCCCATCGGCCCCACGAAAGAGGTTGAACCCCACTGTTGGAGGTCTCCATATTGGACCGCGATATAAGGCTTTACGGCGCCCGATGCAAAACGCTCCAAAACAGTAATGTCTGAGACCGCTTGCTCATGAACGGCCTGACCGGGAAACACGGTATCGTTCAAGAACGAATCGAGGTCTGCATAGATGTCGTCGAGACTAAAACTCACGAAGAGCCCTCCCTATCTTCTGATCCACCGAATGTTCCGTATAATCAGCGGCATCAGCCATTGCGAACATGCCTTCGATATGCTCCCCGGTTACCTCGTGGTCGAACCCGCCTTCTTGGAGTCCGTAATAGTCTTCGTAATTGTTGGTCCACCCGTAAGATGCAACAATAGCCTCCGGGGTCGAAGCCACTTCGCTCTCGATGTCCCCTTGCATCTCTCCCGTCCACACCCGCCCGGGATATGACCCACTACGAGCGGTCCCCCGTTTGTAATAGGTGCGAGCCCACGTCTTCCCCGTGCCACGAGTCCCAATCGACTCTTTTACCATTGCTTCGCCTTCTGAAGCCACTTCATCGGCTACTTGTTCGATCCGGGTGTCGAGTTTTTTGACTTCTGTCTCAAACCATTTATCGAGCGGTATATGAAGTTCGGCCATGCTAAGCCCCAGTAGGCGTAAGGGTAAGAATGTTCGACGTATAGCCATCAAACGCGATCCGGTACGAATTGACGCCCGTACCCGGATCAACCGTAGTCCACCCGATACCGTCCACAATCGACACGTCTTCCATCGTGTCGGTCCATGACCCCCCGAACGGAAGAACCCACACCGCCCCCGCGCCGGACGCAGACGGATTCACCGTCACTAACAGTGGAACGGGGTCGCCTTCAACATACTCCGTTGGTCCTTCAAGAACCACTACCGGCAAAACAGAGTCGGACACGACAGCATCGCCATCGACAGCAAACTCAATTGTGCGGGAAGCCACGTTGCTCCCCTGAACATCGGCGGTACAGACGAACACGTATGTGAGCAACACGGGGTTATCGTCGCACGCTGTCACATACATCTTAATACCCCGCTTGACCCGGTACACTGGAGCCGGGACAGTACCGAAATTCTGATTTTTGGGGAACTGCACTCGAACCGATTTCTCTGTATTCGCGTTGGCTGTTTCCGTGTTTTCCCGGTTCACACCCCACCGGATCGGAGCCACCCGCGCCTGCCCGGTCCAAAAGACCCCATTGTCGGTAACAACCTCCACACCCGTGTCGATGTCATAAGTTGATACCACGTTTTCCGGATCAACTAACACCACGGTCGCGTTTTGGTACTCGGGGGCTGTCGTCACCGCCGCAATCGCGTCAGTCCATTCTGGAAACTCGTACATTCCTACTCGTCATCCCAAACCGGATAGTCCACGCCCTCAACAACAGGGTACAAGTCCCCGTTAGTCCCACCAAACTCAAACGAGTCGAAAAAGTCGGTTGTACCGTTTGCGATATCTTCTGCATTGGCTTGAGCGAAATAGGAATCTGCCGTTTCGCGAAGTTGTTTCGCCCGGTTTTCTTGATTGATCTTCAGGTCAAAATCGGAAATACTGATAGCAACTAAAGAGGCTTGGGCCGCGAGGTCAAGATAGTAATACCCGAGTGCTCGCGTAATCGAATCGTCGGCACGATCTAAAAACATCTGCAATTCATCGTCCGAGTAATTCGTATAATCCCCATACCCAACCTCGGGCGGGTCTAAAGCAACATAGGTAGTGTCCCGGGTATAGGTTCGCATTTTGCCGATATCGGTTGTGATATCAACCGGAACAACCCCACGATTAGTCACGTCAAACCTCCTGTGTTCATTGTATCAGCATAAAGACGGCCCCCGGAGCATCGGAAGGGAGGACGCGCTCAACGGGGGCCGCAAGGCTAGTTTATCACGACACAAAACCCCCGAGGCCACTTACAACCTCGGGGGTTCCGGTACCTTCGCGGAATGGGTGTTTTAGTAAATCACGCCTGCTTCAACCATCAAATATCCGTGTATCTCGGCTTCGATATCGGACCTACCACCATCGTACGTCTCCGGTTGAAACAACAACTTCATCCCGGCTTCCTCGGGGGTTCTGTCCGACTTACGATTGTTACACGCTTGACAAGCCGTGATGAGGTTTTCCCAGGTGTTCCCGCCACCTTTCGATTGCGGAATAATGTGGTCAACGGTTGTTCCCCGTTCTCCACAATAGGCGCATTGAAAACCGTCTCGTGTGAGAATCGCCCGTTTCGTAGCAATTGGGGAATTGGACCGAAGATAGCCCGCATACGGGTCGTACACGAATTGCCGAAGCGTCACGATGAAGGGGAGGAAGATGTGGTAAGAAGGGGTCTTGACAAAAACGGGTTCCCGCACGCCCGACTCAGTTTCCCGCATATACGGCTGGATGATGTTCACGCTTCCACGAACATACATCGTCATCGCCCTCTGCCACGGCACAAACCGCATGAATTGGAGGTTCATATCTAGAAGAGCCGTAGACAGGTGGGCTGTTGATGCGTTAGGAGCGAGAATCGCCCGTTGTGCTATCCCTAGTGTCATATCGCCCCTTTCCGTTGAAGAACATCATAGCACCCCCTCGGGGAATTGCACCCCGGCTTCTCGTTTAGAAGACGAGCGTCATGTCTGCTTGACCAAGGAGGTATGGAGCCCCATGGAGGAATCGAACCCCCGTTTTCTTCTTACAAGGAAGACGTTCTCCCATTGAACCAAAAGGGCTTGGTGCTCACGAGAGGACTTGAACCTCCACGTATGCCGGGTCTCAGCCGACACCCTCTGCCAATTGGGGTACGTGAGCGTGGTACTCGCAGAAGGAATCAAACCCTCGTCATTGGTGTGTAAAACCAAGGCCCTATCATTGGACGATGCGAGCAGGTTCAGAGCGCCAACTACCGGCGACCATTTCGGGATACGCGGTTGGTCTTATCTAATGGAAGGCTCCGAGTGCCCCCGTCAGGAATTGAACCTGAATCTCTCGGATAGGAGCCGAGTATCGTCATCCGTTGGACCACGAAGGCTTTGTAGCGCGAACGGGAATTGAACCCGCGTAGCCCGGATTGAAAGTCCGAGTGCCAAACCAACACAGCACCGCGCCTTGGAAGCGATACCGAGAATCGAACTCGGGTTTCCTGTTTTGCAGACAGGCGACTAACCACTCGCCCATATCGCCATCGAGTACCCTTGGAAGGAGTCGAGCCCTCTTCTGCACCTTATAAGAGTGCGGTCCTAACCCGTAGACGACAAGGGCCTATCGTCCCCCCAGGGAGAATTGAACTCCCGACTCTTGATCGACAATCAAGCATGTTACCTCTACACCATAAGGGGTTGGTACGCCCGGGGAGATTCGAACTCCCAGCACTTTCGTTTTGAGCGAAAGCCGTTGCACCAATGCCGACGAGCGCGTGCTCTCGGAGGGATTCGAACCCTCACTAATCCCCTTTTAGGGGGGACGCCTCTGCCAATTGCGCTACGAGAGCGTGGACCCCTCATCGGGAGTCAGACCCGAGACCCGACCTTCGGAAAGTCCGGCATAGATTCGCTATTGAGGAGTTGGTGGGGGCACGGGGAATCGAACCCCGGTCTGCTGGTTAAAAGCCAGCGGTACTACCACTGGACGATACCCCCGGAGCACCAGCGGGGAATCGAACCCCGTTCTCTTCATTACGAAAGAAGTGTCTCGCCAGTTAGACCTCTAGTGCATCGTAGCCTATGAGGGAATCGGACCCTCGCCTCCTGTCTGAGAAACAGGTATCACTCCCACTAGATCAATAGGCCAAGAGTGGACCAGGGGAGACTCGAACTCCCAGTCATCTCGTTGCAAGCGAGGCGCATTACCAATTATGCTACAAGCCCTCTTAGGTTACCGGCACATTACCGGGACTGTGCTAGCAGTTCGTACCCAATTGTGCCCGCCACGAGATTCGAACTCGCACTGTTCTGCTCCTAAGGCAGATGCCTCCTACCAATTGGGCTAAGCGGGCGCGGAGGCTGAGGGAGTCGAACCCCCACGGCTGTTACACCATCACGGTTTTCAAGACCGATAAGCACGCCTATGCGAGCCTCCTTTGTTCCCCTCACGGTCCTTTTAGTGAATAGCGCAAGGGGGCTACGCGGAAACGGTGGGATTTGAACCCACGGGGCTTTGACACCCTCTTCCTTAGCGGGGAAGTGCAATCGTCCAGACTATGCGACGTTTCCTGGGGTGGCTGAGCGGGATCGAACCGCCATGACTGGTACCACAAACCAGCGTTCTACCATTGAACTACAGTCACCACGAGTCGCTATCCCAGGAATCGAACCTGAACCATAGGCTTATGGGGCCTCCGCGCTTCCACATGCGCCTGATAGCGATTGGTACCGATGGGTGGAATCGAACCACCTTCATCGTTTCATCAGAACGAGGGACTAACCAGTGTCCGACATCGGCTTACGTTCCCGATCAAGGATTCGAACCTCGATAGACTGCCTCAGAAACAGCCGTCTTGCCGTTAGACGAATCGGGAGTAGAGCGCGCCCGAGAGGAATCGAACCCCCATCTCCTGCTCCGTAGGCAGGCGTCGTGTCCTTTGGACCACGAGCGCAAACCCAGTTGAGAACACCGATGTTGAATGGATCGGGAACCAAGGAAACACCCTCAACTGGGAAAAGGTGTTTCGTGCGTGCCAGCCGTGGGTATCGAACCCACCTTGCCGAAGCGCCCGATTTACAGTCGGGGTGGTGAACCTTCACCGGACTGGCGTAGCAGGGGCGGGATTTGAACCTCTTAGATGCGATTTCCAGTTTATGAGACTGGCGAGGACGACCGAACTCCTCTACCCTGCGTCGAGCATCCTCGCTAGGAATCGAACCTAGGCTCCCGAAGGTTATCGGTTCCAAAGACCGACCGGCCATGCCAACAGACCACGAGGATATAGTGCGCGTTGCTGGCAGGTGCGCGTCCCTGTTGGATACCAGATACGGTTCATCCCCGATCTGTCCCATAGAGCCTTAGCCAAGAATCGAACTTGGGCCTCAGTCTCACCAAGACTGCGTTCAACCACTGAACCACAAAGGCGTGGCACCGGCTGGAGGTATTGATCCCCCGACTTCAGTTTTGGAGACTGACGTGATTCCATTTCACCAAGCCGATAATACCCCTGGGGCTGGGCTATGCCCCTTTCTCCTCGGCTTCGAGCCTAACTGAAGCCTGCTCCCCATCCCAGTCCCACCAGTCCGG
Source organism: Candidatus Omnitrophota bacterium (assembly GCA_023227925.1). Taxonomy (GTDB): domain Bacteria; phylum Omnitrophota; class Gorgyraeia; order Gygaellales; family Profunditerraquicolaceae; genus JALOCE01. The sequence goes on along the minus strand of JALOCE010000011.1, from coordinate 20,712 downwards.
AGAGGAGGGTCCGCCGGAGGTTACGGCGTTTGGAGCGCATAGCGAGAGTCGAACTCGCGTCTTCTGCTTGGAAGGCAGAGGTACTAGGCCACTATACGACATGCGCGTGGCGGCAACTACCAGAATCGAACTGGTGTCTCTGGTGCTTCAAACCAGCGTCCGTTCCACTGGACTAAATTGCCAAAACGTCTCTTCTATAGGAGTCTGCGAGTGACTAATCCCGCCAAATAGTCCCTACCGATTCCGGTATCGTAACGAAGAGACGGACAGGGGTGAACGGGGAGTCATCCCGCCATTGTTCCCCTGTACTCCGGAGCCGTGCGCCCCCAGGGATTCGAACCCTGAGTCTGACACCTTAAGAGGGTGCGGTTTTTCCAGTTAAACTAGAGGCGCGTTGCTTGCGTTGATTTCGGGGGGTACTAGCCTCTCACCCCCGTACTTTCTTCTCCTCCGGGTTTGCTAGACCACCCAAAGAAGCGGCTAAGGAACCGCAAGCGGTCCCCCTTGTCGGGGTAGTGGGACTCGAACCCACGAAGATGTCCTGATCCCAAATCAGGCGGCCTAGCCGCTGGCCCATACCCCGAAAGACCGAGATTGGCGGTCCCGGTCAAAACACTCATTCCACTGTTGAGGTGTCAAGGTACAATACCACGCTCCCCGCTCAGGAGTCGAACCTGAACGAACTGGTTAACAGCCAGTCATGCTTGCCAATTACATCAGCAGGGAATAACTTGTTCCAGTCTAGCACAATCCCACCAGTGTAGCACACTTTTTCGGGGGAAACCAAGAACCCCCGCCCACACAAAGTGGACGGGGGCTCCCGGAGTTTGGAAGCGAGAAACTACGCGGTTCCGTCACCCTCAGAGTAGAGGATGAAGGTCTTGTCCCACAGAATACCACCACAAACATACCGCACGCGATAGTCGATGGTGTCGTTGTCCCACGAACCTTCGTTGAACGGAACAACCGCTGAAGAACCGAGGTAGACACCCGTGTTTCCGTTTGCACGAAGTTCCGGAACCTCGTAGCCACGAAGACGACCAAGTTCTAGCACAGGACGACGAACGCCACCGGGCTTAGGCATGACATACCACTTGGTACCTGTGACGTACGCAGACTCGATAACCTCGACACTCGACAAGGCCGAACGGTCTCCCGGGCCATAAGTGATCGAGCCGTCTTGAATCGAAATCATGATCTGGTTGAGTTTCCAGTCGATGAAGTCTTTCGTCCCAATCGGAACAATCACGTTGTAGCCGTTCGAAGAACGACCAACCTTACGGCTGTTCACCGTACGGGCCGCGAGTTCGATGATCGCCTGCCAAATAGCGTTAGGGCTAATTGGTGCGTTGATCGGAATAACCGTACCGTCCGGGAGAGTGCCACCAGTCATTTCGGTGGTTGCACCCGTGGTCAGAGCCTCGAAAACTTCCCGCTCTTCCGTATCCAACGCAAGTTGGAGAAGGTCGTTCGGGATGTTGTCGTAGACACCTTCGATGTCGTTGATCCGAGACTCCCAGGTGAACCCGAACTTGGCACCGCTCTTGGCAATCTTGGCGTAGAACGCCTCGCGGCCAGTAATAGTGGTGTATGGGTACGGAGTCGCTTCAGGAACCCGAGGAAGACCGCCCGTTTCCGCAACGCCCGGTCCAGCCAGTTCGCCATACAACGAGTGTAGACGAACATTCTCGAACGAAGGAACGGTGCGAACCGTAGCGATCTTCGACCATTCACGAGGAGCCTCATCGAACTGCGGAATAAGTACAGACGAAATAAGGTGCGCCAGCGTGAACGGCAGGTCGGAGGTTGTGTGGATTTCCGCCAACTTACCAGAGGCAATGCGGTCTCCGTTTAGAGCGGCAGTAAGAAGCCTATCAGCCTCCTGCACTTTTGTGCGGGTGACAGAAGGGTGGGCAGGCTTAAGGCGACCGTCAAGGGTGAACTGGTCCTTGTATTCAGTCATCGCTTACGCTCCAATCCGAACCGGGACATATCCACGGGTCTTGTCGTAACCAGGCGGGAAGTCAACATAGCCCCACAACGTGTTGCCCGAAGACTCAGTAGTGAGACCAACACCAACTTCCAGGTAAATCGCGGTACCCTGGGTAATTGTCTCAGGGTCGGGGGCTGTGTCAGTGAAGCCTGTTGCCAGGAACTCCCACGTACCATCAAACGCCAAAACAACCTGCTTACCCGTGAGCCCAACCCCACCGTCCGGGATACCCGAAACAGTAAGAGGCGCGTAGAAAGTCGATTCTGTCGAAGTGTGGTCACCAGAGGCGGTAACAGTAACAACCGGCTTAAGCGCGAGAGAAAGAGTCGGCTCGCCTTCCGCATAAGTTGCGGCAAGGGTTTCAACCCGGTTCAGAGAATCCGTATTGCGGTAAACGCAGTTAGTAGCCATTACTTGTTCCTCCATGATCCAACGCGGAACTCTTGAGACTCACCAAGGACTCGACCTACGGCGCCCGTTTCTACTGCGGCCTTAGCCTCAGTAGCAACCTCTTCTGCCGCCTTGATTAGAGGGGCAACGTCCGTACCAGCCTTAGCCTCGGCCATCAGGTGCTTAACCTGAGAAGGAAGAAGATTCTCGCGTGCCGCCTCAATAGCCTCGATAGAAGCCATGCGCGTAGCAACAGCCTCTTCCACAGCCTTCTCGTCGGCCTCGCGCTGAGAAACCTCTTCAGCCTGGGCGGTGCTGGCGGACACAAGGGCGGACACCTGGGCGGTCAAGGCGTTGATAGCCTCAATTGCCTTTTCATCCATTTCCATTGTTTCCTTTCCTTTAAGTGCCGAGGGTTCAGCACTAGGTTTTTCCTCGCGTCTATGCGAGTACATTTCTTTTAGAGACTCTTCGAACCTCCCACCACGACCGGGAGCGATTACCACGTCAACCGACTTATATGGATCGTTCGCGTTGAAAGAATCTACGACAAACTCGCCATCAGCATCGAGATGCCCTTCGCCTTCGATGTAAATGGACAGGCCGAGGCTTTTCTTGTATCGTTCCAGACGTTCACGGTGTTCAGGGTCCGGCTCCCAATTCGCATAAACCCCCTGCTTCCCACGTTCGTCAACATCAACCCACGTTTCGCCTACGACTTGACCAACGATTTGCTTGAAATTCCGGGATTCAGGGCCTCCCGCCCACGTCGGGTGATTCTCGAAAGAAAGCGTAGGGCCATTAAAAGCCGTGTAATGTTCTTGGAGCAATTCAGCCGGATAAATACCCGAACTTCCTTTACCTTCGCTGATGAGGCGCACTTTCCAAAGACCCTCAGTAGGGGATTCGATAAGGGTTGCGGCCTCGAACAAATTACGTGTGGTCATGTCACTAATCAGTTTAGCATACGGAAAAAGAACCCCGCCCCGAATAACCGGGGCGGGGTAATACGAACTCCTTTCTACTAGGGGGCCTACCTAGAAGTTGGAGCCTCATACGTCGGGGTCTTCGGGATGATAAGCATGTAGCCGCCAATTTTTGCGAGCAACGGCCACTTCATCTGGCGTTCAAAAGTCCGCGCCAAAACATACCACAACCAAGCGAGGAAACCCGCCCCAGCGGCAATAAGAGCGCCTTCATCTGGTTGGATGCCTAACCACCTAAGCGCGGGTGTTATCCACGCCAAAAGAATTGCGGCGAGGTAGGGTGCAAACGTCCGGACATTGGAGATATACAGGTCGTGGACCCAAGCAACAAAGCCTTTAGCAAGCCCCTCAAAAGTTGGGACCGTAATTTCAATCGTTTTCGTCATCATTCTCTTAAATGCTCCTATGTACGTTGTTCCCGTGGCGAGGGGTGGAATCCACCACGGCTTCTTTTTCGGCTCAGGCTCTAGTGGGGGTTCAGGTTCTGGCGGGCTCTCCGCTTTCAACAGCAAGGCGTAAGACACAGCATCGAAAACCCCGGTCCCTACCGTCATACCCGAGAGTTCTTGGAACTCCGCAACACGTTGAGTAGTCAACGGACCATATGACTCATCATCGACAAGCCGGTCTAGACGAGAAGGGAGAACGTTCAAACGACGTTGGAGGTCACCCACATCTTCGCCCCAATCCCCTTTCTTGAGAGTGCGGCTCCCAAGAATAGGTGGAGCGGTGTTGGTCAGCGCAAGAAAATCGCCCCACGTAATTCCGGCGTACCCCGACCGGAGTCGAGCAGGGCAGTTTTTCTCGGACCAGTGGTTGTGTTGAACAATCTTCGTGATCGTCCGGTGTTCCGCGAGTATTTTGCGAACCAACGACGCCGCATTACGAACCGTTGTCGCCCAATCACTGTCCGGGTTCACACACAATTCGATAGCGATAGAATCGAAGTTTCCCGGCCCGTATCCATCCCCAGCGTGCCAACATTGTTGATCGTGTCGAAAAGACTGGATGGCTTCTTTATCGTCTACCTGCCAATGCCATGATGCTTCCCGACCCGGATTACCATTCGATTGGAGTTTGGCGTGCATCGCCGCGTTTGCCCCCGGCGTAAAATTTGCCGTTTCATGAATCGTGATCGTTTTGCACCCGTTCGTCCCCCCGAATACACGAGAATTCGAAGTCACGAACTGCTGACGAATCTGCACTACGCCTCCTTTCCTGAAACCCAGTCTACCATGCTACGAAACCGTATCGGTCCGTTGGTCGTTCGCCGCTGTCGAGCCTTGCCCGCCGGTACCATCGCTTTTACCTTGTTTAGGACTTGGAGACGTTTTCGTTTGCTTCGGGTTAGCGTCGGTGTCGATGTCTTTACGTGGCAACGACTTTTCGTTGTTCGGAACCAAGTACCCATCCGGCTCAGAATCGTGTTTCAAAGTGATCCCCGCCTGATAAGCCATCTCTGGCCGTGTTTCATCGGAGTGGAACAAACCGCTCATGTTCGCAAGTTGGAGCATCTGCATCTTACGATATGGCTCCACTTCTTCGATAGAAGCCGGAGTAACTTGGTGGTATGTCCCCGTCGCCCATTCGAGCACCCGCTCCACCCACGCCGCAATTTTTTCACGTCGCGTTGCAATAGCACGACGCATCCCCGGTGCAAGCGCTTGCGCCGAACCATACGACGCTCCAGCGGCGGAAGGCGAAGCAAGAAGGTCTACCACCGAGACCCCAGCCGCAAGAGCATAAAGCGAGGCAAGCGGTCGTAGCGCCTCAAAATCGTAAGCCTTGCCCGTTGTTGCGTAGGTGTCTATAGAGTTACCTTGACCATACGTTTGAACAGACCCGGCTTTACCCCCAGCACCAACTTTCACCCCAACAGCATCAGAACCCGCTTGTGATTGCTTTTTAACCTTCGCGGACAACCAAGCCATCAACGACGTAACTTCCAAACCGTCTTTGATCGCCACCAGATAGTTGCGGCTCCACACATGGCCCGCCCACAAATCGGGAACCCCCCACACCCAGCCCGCCTGGTTGTTAACGGTCAAGTCAAGCATCGTCTTCGACTTGTCTACCCGGACTTTTTCGATTGAGTTAGCCGATTCAGGAAGCGACGACTCCCGAGCCCCCTCAAACGTATCGGTGTAATACCACGCCTTCTTTACCGGATTCGAACCCCACTGACGTTGATACGCCCAAATCTCGTCAGGAAAATCTTCGTTCGTGTAAACTCCAGTTATTTCGCCCACCGGAACAACGTGTACAGCCTTCGTTTTGTCATCCCCGAGCAAAAAGTACGCACCATCAGTTGAACAGGCCGTTGAAATCAGTTCTTGAGCGTTTTTCCCGAACAAGTATCGCTTGGCAGTACGGGAAGAAGCAAAATCTCTAAGCGCCTTCTCTGCCGTTGCTTTTGTGGAGGGGGCACCCCGTTTAGCGGGCTCCGTCGAGCCGTCGAGACCGGGAACAATGAATTTTTCGCTGAACGTATAGGACGCTCGAAGGTTATTCGCTTGTTTAGGAAGGGGTGATTCCGCGACCGCCGCACGAAGAATCTTCGACATCTCGTGAATTTGGTCGAGAGTCGGCCCCTCATCCCCTTCGGAAGCACCACGAAGCAAAATCCAACCTTCGTCTTCCAACTTGAAACGCTGAAGTTGTCTCGTGGTAAGGTCGAGGTCTTCCCGAAGCGCCCCCATGTCTTCTTGGTAACGAACAGACAAGGCGGCTAATTCGTCTGTAATCTCCCGAATTCGGTCGTTTTTCATACCTTAATTGTACTCCCTAGAATTCGATGGCGTCCCAATGGATGTCTTGCATCCCAAACTCAGCCGGGTCTTTCGCAATCACCGATCCCGGTGTTAGGGCGTTCCACGGATTCCCCGTCCACGGGGTGAGATCAATAGCCGCGTAGATCGCCGCATCTGCGTGGTCCGGGCTGGAAACTCCGCGCTTCCTCATCTCTTCCTTGCTTTCCAGAAGCAGGGTGTCGTTTCCGCTCAGCCGCTTCTTGATTTCGATGCCCAGAAGTTGTTCCTGCAACTTGTCGTCCTCAACGTCCAAGTCAATTTCGCCCCTAGAAAGACGTTCTTTGAAATGCCAGTACATCCACGCCCTGAAGTTGTACCACCGTTTCGGATCGGGTGAACGGTCTCCCCCCAGGATTTCAATAATCTCGTAATGTGCCCCCTCTCGTTGAGCCACCTCGCGCACATAGTCCGCAATCGGCCCTCCCAGACCAACCCCGTCGATACGAACCTCAACAGCAAGGTTTTCAACCGCCAACCGATGAATATGGTTGGCGGTGTTGATCGCGTTGGGCTCGTTCCACGAATCAATGAACCGCAAAACGCCGTCCCGGAAAGCGTAAGCGGTATTCTTGTCCCCCGCCTTAGAGCGGGATACGTCTACACCAAGCACCAAAGAGGAGTCGGGGGAGGGTTCTATATCCGTGTCGAACCCCATTGCCACGTCCTCGGGGCGAATAAGCGTGTAGCCCATATCCCACGCAAACTCGCCAAGAACGCGGGATGTGTACGTGGGGGAGTCGAGCCCGTGCTCGTCAATGATGTCGTCAACGTACGACTGGTCCACCAACGTTTCAAGAACCTCGGGGCCAAAACCCTCCCCCCCGTGAAAGTTGGGGGAGTCGAACACACTAATAGTGACTGCATACCACGACTTCAACTTCCTCTTGAAGATGGAGGCCACATAGGAAAGCGGGTTAGTCGGGTTACAGATCAGAAACCGACGCGAAGTGGCGTTCGAGGTGATGTTGGCGAGGTCACCGATCAGCCCTTTAGAAAGCCCGACCGCCTCATCGCCAACAGCCAACACGTATCGAGCGTGGATACCAGACATGGTATCCGTTCCGTCCTCCGAAGAACTCCCCTCCGGGGGCTTGGAACCGTATCCCAGTTCGATGCCATCAGGAAGACGCCAGTGGGCGTCCGCCGTGATGTACCCAGGAAGCATGTGGTCGGCTTCGCCCGCCTCGTAACGTTTTTTGGCGAGGTTGTAGAATTTCCGAACTTCCCGCCACACGATAGCGTTAATCTGCTTGGTGGACGGAGCAGTCGAGACGACGAAGCATCCACCCGGCTTGTCCCATCTCGTATCAATCCACCAACAAATGAGGAGCCCCGCAAGCCAAGATTTCCCAACCTCGTGACCTGCTTTGACAACCACGTTCTTGTTGTCCACCAGCGCCATAGCCACTTCAGCCTGCTTGGTCCACAACTTCACACCGAGAAACTGTTCGGCCCATTTGACAGGGTTGTTGAAGTGATCTTCACGTTGGAAACTTTTCTCCCGCTGAACAACGGTTGAATTGGCGAGGTTTACAAGGTCCACGTTAATCTCCTAGCGCGTTCCTAGACTCCATATCCATCGCGGCTTCAACGAGTTTACGGTTGAACACGTCAAACAACTCTTGCTTGTCAAGGTCGTACGTTTCCGCGATTTCTTCAACACCAGAATCCACCGTACGTTGCATGAGCGTGATAAGTTCAGACTGCCTCTTCTTGTTCAGCGTTTCAACAGCGCCCGAATTCTTGGACGCCCACTTTTCTAGCATCTGCAACGTCGTTTTCGTCGCGGTGACTGCCGCGCTCAACAGCGGAGCCTTCGAACGAGCATCCTCAGTGGATTGGAACTCAGACATCGCCATGCCCACAACCTCTTGGAGGTCCACAAACGCTTTGGCAACATGCTCGTCAACGGTGAGGGCATCCATCGAATCCACGATATCCCGTTTCACCGCAAGAACCACATCGGGCGTAACGCCCATCTCGTCCGCGATTTGCCGTGGGGTGCGAGTACCGAGGCGGCGTAGCACTTGACGGCGCGTACGCTCCTCGATTTTGGGGACCACCAAATCTTTCGTCATTAACAGGTACATCTTCCGATAGCCCGGAGACATCCGTGACAGCGTATCGTGTACCCATCTGAATCATAGATACCGATATAAGTCTGCCACTTTCCACAACGACAACGAGGCATAGCCCCGCGACGAGCAAGTTCCGCCACAAGATCAGAGGTTTCGAGAGTATCGAGGTTCGTCATACGACCAGTCTAGCCCCCGCAACACACAATGCGGTAACGATTGCCGTAGTACGGGTATTGAGGCGGGTGGTATGGGTCCCATCCCGGGAGGGGGTCGGGAAGCGACACCGGACCACGAGTAAGACCGCATCGCTCACAGACCGGGATGCGGCTTGGGCCGACCGAGAACTTATGCCCCCGCTCATCTACACATTCCGGAAGTTGTGTGTATAGCGCCACTGGTCCGTCGTTCGTAGCCATTACTTCGTCTCCTTCGTGTTAGGAACAAACAGTGTCCGGATCGGACCCCCGGTATATGAGTCATACCGAGCGGCAATAGCCACCGCCTCTTCTGGCGTAGAGCCATGAGCCAACGCACCGATAGCAAACTCAGAACCTGACCCCACAGCGTATAGTCCTTCTGAATTGAGCACAACAGAACCATCATCCGCGAGATACGCACACAACCCTCGAACAGCGAAAATACCTTGAAGTTGGAGACCCACAGACCCTTCCTTGGTGTTCGTCGCATCCCCCCCTTTCGCACACGCAACAATCTCGGGAACCAACTTAGCGACAGCCCATTTCACAAGGTCCGTATCTTTTTCTGCGAACTCCGGAACCTCAAGGGTGTGTTCAAGCAAGTTCGCGATACGAAGGTTTCCTGAAAGAGCAAACGTGACTTCGCCATTCGTGAAAACCTTATCCACCCCATCGACGTTGTGGTGCCACGTCGCTCGGGTGTCGTATGCAAACTCTACACCCTTCTTGGTTTGTCTAGCCGCGATAGTCGTCATGTCCCTCCTTCGAATAGAGATAGTCCACCCGACGCCAAAGGTCGGCTAAAGTGCCGACCTCGCGCGGGTGAACACCAGGTTTTTCACGATGCCACCATTGGTATGTGTCGTATATCGCTTGCTCGACTTCTTGAAGTGTCATAGACCTAATTTCCACCTACGCAACACCGTCTTCCATCAACTGCCGCAACTCCAAAGCACCACCAGTAGCACGCACCCACATCAAGACCCCTTCATATTCAACGACAATAAAGCGGCGTTCACACTCGTCGCACTCCCACACCGACCCAGCACCCACCGACTTCTCTACTTCGAGGTCCGGCCACGAGCATTGATGAATCGGCTTGTAAGGCGTTTTAGTGATCCAAGTCATGTCACATTCTCCCTTCACTCTTGGGCACCCTCCTTCAAAACTCAAGTGCCGGTACCCCTAAGAATATCACCGACCTGGCCGGTTCGCAACAAACAAAGGTAACGTTTTGGTAACGTTTCTAGTCGAGAACGAAAGCCCCGAGCAAAGAAATACCAACCGCAATCGCGGAGACCACAGCCCCCCAACGCCAACGGAACGACTGAATAGCCTTCTCGGTTTCCAGTTTCGCGTCATCCCTCAAGAGTTTGATCGCGTCGCGGTTCAAACAATCCTCCCGATCCAACCGCTTGATTTCGCTTTCAAGACGCTCATTGGTAGCCGCCGCACGAAGACGCTCCTCCATAGTGTCGAACCGTTGGTTGACACCTTTGAACCCCTCAGCCATGGTTTCCTTAACACCCTTCAAAATCTCAAGGAATAGTTCCTGGTCGGTAATCGTTTTTGATCCGGCGTTAGTAGCCATAAACCGTGTGTCCTAATCAAGTCGTCTTAGAAACAAGAATAGCATATCGAAAAATTTTCGGTCCCCGAATCCGGTGGTTGTTATCCCGAATACGAGATGTTTTTAAGGGAGAACTTGGATATACACCGGGCGCCCGAATATCGGACGAACCTGCACCGTTGACCCCGGACGGTTCGCATCTATCCTCATTCCGTCCCCCGCATAAATCGCAATATGCCCCGGCCACGCCAACAAGTCTCCGGGACGTGCCTCCGCCGCCGTAACTACTGTTCCCACTAATGCCTGGGCGTCTGCCCCATCAGGAAGCACCACTCCAACCTCCGCATAAACCCATTTTGTAAACCCAGAACAATCAAAAGCCCCCGGCGTTTTACCCCCCAACCGATAGGGAACCCCCACATACTTCATAGCAACCGGCATAACCCGGTCAACAAGTCGAAAAACTTCAATCCGAAATTCATCCGAATAGGTTCGCCCCGTTGGTGTAGACCCAAAAAACACCCGATAAACCTCAGTTTGAAGGGGAGCCCACGTTAGAGCCCCCTGGCCGTTCACAACCTCAATCGGGGTCGGCCACACCGCCCAACCCGCCCCTGTTCGATACTCTAACATCGCTTCCCCGTTCGCAAAAACGCCCATCGTCAACACCAAGCCCGTTTCCTTGCCCAACTCTACTTCGAATCCGGTGGGGATTACCGTTATTTCGGGGGGAATAATTGTGACCACCGGGGTTATCTGCCTGGTCCACGTCTGCGCGAAAAAGTATGCAACCTCCGAAGACGGGCTCCCCGCATGTGCCGGAACCGAAACACTCAGAAGAAACCAGACGCCCCCCGCCACAATCGACTTCTCTATGAGCCTACATCGGCGTTTTCGGCGGACGCCCACGCGGCCTCGTCTCTATCACCAAGTCCGGGTTAGCCGCCCAGTTCCGGAAACACGCAACCCCGGCAGACACCCCGAGCATCCCGGCACCGAGCACCAACCCAGAAACCACAAGCGGGTCAAACTCGATCACCCTCCGGAACACCGCCACCAAGTTGATGAGTCCTGCCCCGTCAAAAAACAAGAGGGTGACAAACAGCGCATACCCATACTTCCACGCCGCAATCTCACCCGTCTCCACTCCGCGCCGGTACGCGATTTCCCTCCGGGTTCGAGGGTAGTGGAACACGAACCCCTCTTTCACACCCTTCGCTATTTTCGAGAACATCTACTGCTCCTTTCCATCAGTCTTACCCACCACTATACCCTGCCAGTATGAAGTTTGGGGGTCCAATTACGTGTGGGGGTGGGGGACCTGGCGCAAAATGTCCCTTTAGCGTACTAAAATGGGATGTTTCCCTGTTGTGTCTATATGTCCGGTTTGTCCTTTCCGCCTGGCCTGTGGTGCTCGCCGGGTTCGGCCTGCTCGCACGCTTCGCGGGGCGTGTCCCTTTTATCCTTTATGCGTACGCTGTCCCTTTCGTGTGGTGTGTCGCGTACGTCCGATGCATGGTTATGCGTATGTTTATGCACTCGTGTGCATGTTTATGCACGCCTCCCGCTCGCGCGTGGCCGTCCCCTCTGTCGGGTATGCCGGGTATGTCTGCCTTGGCCGCGCGTATGGCCTATGTATGCCTTAGGGTATATGTCCGGTTTGTCCGCCTGCCGGGTTCGACCTCGTGGCGGCACCCCGCCCGCGCGTGGTTATGCCGTGTGATGCATAGTTATGCATCGCTAGCGTTATGTCCGTTTTATGCCCTATGGGCATGGGGGTGGCCTTGTCCGGTTAGTGGCTTCCCGCCCGCGCGTGGAATCGTTACCTAATCGTTATCTTCGGGGGGTTGAATCTAGGGTTAGTTTCCGCTATTGTGAAGGTATGGAAGCACTAGCCAAGGCCAAGGGAGGCCCTGCCATGAGCACCTACTGCCTCACCGATGCCAAGGTTCCCGCCATCGTGGACCGTGCCCTCACGGATGCGCTCACGAGTAGCCAGCCTCGCCCGCGCGTAACGTTCGGACCATTGTCCGTGACGTTGGATCGCGAGGGACTCTGGACGTGTACTAGCGCTGTAGGCCACGCCTCACTGAAGCGGGTGCCCACCCCTTCCGCCGTGCAATGGCTCCACCACCACGCGAGGGGAGCGAGGGCATGACCGGCAACGAATCACCCGCGACCATGTATCGGAAAGGCCGCCGGGAATCCACGAAACCCCGCCAATGCGACGGGTGGGAGTGCGCTTGCACGCTCACGTACTGGGATAGGAGACTTGGGGCACACCCCCACTACAACGCTTTCCTTGACGGGTGGAGTGATGCGACTAACGGGTCATGGGAGTACGCGAAACAATACGGAGTCACGCCATGACCACGAACGTTCCCACCATCGGCTCCACCATCACCACGCGCGACGACGAGGGCCGGTGGGTCCGTCTCACTGTCGAGTGGATCGAGACTGAATGGCCTTACGTGTGGGTGTGGGGCTATACCTCGACCGGTAAGCGTGCTGGTGTCCGAATTGTTACCAACTAGGAAGGATGTGCAGAATGTCCGATTATATCGATTATGACGAGACTGAGCCCTATGGTCCCGATTGTCTCACTTGCGGGAATCCTCCCGACTACTGCCCGGGCGGGCATGGCGCACCGTGCGAGGATTGCCAGGGATGGCTAGGGGATGAGTTTACCGGCGAAGGGGAAGCCCACGAGTGGGCTTGTGCGGCGCGTACCCGCAAGTATTCCGTCTCCCTCGCCTACGCTCCCGCTGGGGTTCTGGCGCTAGGTGCTGGCGGTTACTCAACCGATGCGGAATCCTACCGATTCTTCCTCCCAGGGGTTGACCCTGATCCTGACTACCCCGCGCATATCTTCCTGTGCGAGACTCACGACAACGGGGTAACCGATACCGCGCGCCTAGTCGCTACTGTTGACCCTTATCCCGATTACACCGTGAACGGGCACGGAGGATGGACTATCGCCTAGATGGGTAGGGTGATTCTCGGGGGAGCGCTTCCGAGAATCGCCCGGTTCACCTAGTGAGCCCCAACCGGGGGCGAGCACAACAGAAAGGATACGACATGGAACCGGACGAATACACCAAGATGGAAGAATGGGCTTTCATCCCTCAATACGACGAAATGCTAGACGAGTGCTACCCGGTCGTGACAATCGCCGGGATGGAATACGCCACCTCCTACGCTCTCAAGAATCTCGACCCCATCGCCTACCGTTGCGGGATGCTTGATTACGCGGATTCCCTGGGCACCGAAATAATCTAGTGCCCGTTGTGTCCGTTTCGGGTATTCCGCCCGAAACGGGCGCAATCGGTAAATAGCCGGTTTAGTTACGAAAATTAGGAAGGTGCAGAATGAACAAGTACAAGATCGAACGGGTAACTCTGTGCGATGCTCACCAGTGGAACACCCCCGCACCGTGCCACGACCACGGCACGACACACGCCCGGCACTATTGGCAGGTGTTCACGTCCGGACAGGAACCAATCGATGGGGACGGAAGCCCTCAACTCTGGCCGTGCTATCGAACATCGGGGGCACTCGTAATCTACCCGACCTATTCGGGGGCATGGCACTATTGCCAGACACACGCCTAGCCGCGTTCTATCGCCGCCGGAATCGTCCCGGAGGCGGTAGTGCCCGCCTAGCATCCCGCTAGTGGCATACCGAAGGGATAAGATCATGTCTCACCACGAAGACTCCACCCGGACCCCGGAAGCCAAGGAACGCGCCCGGACAATCCGCCGGGCGCACCAGGCACGCTACGCGGCGAAACGGGACACGGACGCGGCACTACGCGCGATGATGCGTCCCTACCAACCCCGGCGGTTCGCATGAGCACGCCCGAGACGCTGGACTGGCGTTTCTTCTCTACCGAAGGAGCCCACGGGGAAACCGCGCAGGGGTTCGGATGGTGCGAATACCGCATCCATTACGACCAACGCGACGGGAAAGGCTACCGACTGACGGCCCAGCACATCGATGCCCGTTTGAGACGCGAGGCTCACGAACGGGGGCTCACATGACCGCCGAACGTCCCCCGTGTCTCATCTGTGGGGAGCCCACGACCGGGGCCACATTGTGCCCAGAGTGTGACACCCTCACACGCCCCGAGAATGCCCCCGTGCTATGCCCAGATTGCGGGGCCGTCGTGCGATGGCTTGAGCGGTTCCCCAAGAATCGATGCCTGCCGTGTCACGCTAAGGCCCCCGAAACAATACGGGAGGCCGAGACAATGACCGCCGAGAAATTGGCGAGAATGTGGGGCGGATAGTTGTGTCGGGTCACCCTTGGGGCTACACTCCAAGGGTGCGCCCGATGTGCCTATACGAGTGCTAACGAGCAGAGAGGAGAGTGAATGATGGCCCGCGTAACGATCAACCTGACACGACGCCAGTTAGAAATTGTGAACTGTGCGCTAGCCCTACTTGGCGCAGACGAACAGGCAATCGAGTGCGAAGGGACGACCGAGGCGATGGTATTGAGAACGCAAGACGTGATACTCACTGCACTCTACCCGGACAAGTAGAAAGGATAAAACGGACATTATGGACAGATGGCGCATAACCGACGAGGAAGGTGTATTAGTAAAATACAACGGCAGACGGACATTCTACACATGGCCGGTGACCGTGACAAACCCGGCAGACGGATACAAATGGACGGCTCAGATTGACGGCGGGATATACGCCTCGGGACGAGAGTCAACACGCCGGAAAGCCAAATACGCGGCCCAGCACGCCTAAGATTATCGCCGGAGTACCGTTTTACCCGGTAAGACGTGTAAACGTCTCCACGGCCCCCACAAGGCCGCTAACGGGCATACCAGCCCACAATTACCAACAAAAGGAGGTAACATGACGAGATACGGCGTGACAACCGATTACGACTATTCCGCCGAACACATGCGGCACCGAATCCAAGTTTGGTCAGGACCGTGGGCTAGCGTGTGGGAGGCCGATGGGCTATCGCTTCCCGGATGCGGCGGGTACATGCTCACGACATACAACGGTGACAAGGTTCGCGTGCCCTGCGGGTGTCCTCGCAACGATGACAACTGGCAAGCCGTAGACGACGCGATTAGCGACGCGCTGGTAGCACATTATGAAAAACGGGGAGTGTACCCGGGTCCGAATCCGTTTACCGGGTAAACCGGCACCGAATCCGAAAACGCTTGACCCTACGCCCCAAACATGGGACGCTAGGAAAAACCGACTATCAGATTGGAGCCTGAAACATGAAAACGCAAGACCTGAAAAACGCGGTGGCATCCGTGGCACCGTTCGCGGAAACCGGAAAGTGGGTAACCCCACTCCTGGATTGCGTTCACATTACACGGGAAACCGATGGGTCCGCAATCTTCACCACGACGGACAAATACTGTCTGGCTCGCTACCGGGTCGCCGAGTCAGGATTGCCTGACTCTTGGCCCGAGGACGGCGTAAACATTCCCGCTAAAGACTTGGGTGTCGCCGTGAAAATGTTCCCGATAGATCGGTACACAGTGAACACGGTGACGATTGTTCACGAGCCGGACCAAAACCGTGTCATGTTTACGACGAACACGGGACAGGTTACGACCGCGCCAACCACAGAAGGGAACTACCCCAACGTCGGGCGGATCGTGAAAGATCACGTCCCCGGAACGGACGCAACAAACCTCCGACTCAACCCTGTGTTTATGGAGAAGTTTGGGAAAGTAGCAACCTCCAACCAAACAATGCTTCTCGTGCCGGGGGCTACCCCTCAGAAGCCGGTTCTCGTACTGATCGGGGATGCTTTCGTGGGGATGATTGTGCCGCTGAAAAACGACGGGCAACCGTTGCCAACCCCCGAATGGGCAACCACCTAAAACCGATTCCGACGCCAGAACCACCAGAGCCGATTCCGAAACGAAAGGAGCCTGACATGCCTGCAAACCGCTGTACCGAAAACGAGGATCATCTCGGAGGAGTAACCAACATCTTCTACCTTCCTGACGGGTGGGAGGTTGTAGACCTGGACACAGGAACAACCCTCGGAACCAACCTTCGACTCGTCTACAACTTCCCCTCGGGGTTGACCCGTGGCGAGCCGGATTCTGATATCGCGTTCTACGCTTCTGCCCACGGTAAGCCGCTGTACCTTGACAACCGAGACATGCTCTCGTAACCCCAAGAAAAAAGTGGTGAGGGGTGTCCCCCCTAAATACATAATCATTAATACAATAGAATAATAATAGTATTTACGTGTCACGTATAGAGGGGTAAAAACACCGTCTTCCCAAGCGTAAAATGAACCTGAAAAACACCCCTTTTTAGAAGCAATCCTAAAAAGTCCCCGAAAAGCACACCGGGATCGGGTAAAAACCCCCTATCGGGCATAGTTCAGAAAACGGACATTTAGGACTGACGGAGGTTGAATCTTAGGATCACTTACAAATCGGGCCACAGCCCTTGACTTTGGAAGATCGAATCCGATACCCTAGCCGGGACGGGAAGAAACCGATTCCGGGTAAACGACGAAAGGAGCGAAGCAGTGACAAACATAGACCTGAGTATCGGTCACACGCCGAACTACGCACGAGTGAAGGTTGGGGGCTTGACGATTGATTTCTCCTACCAAACACCCATCGCGTTCCGTGACTCTGAGGATTCAGCGGTTCGGGTGAACGTGTGGTCAACGACCACGGGGAAGCATCTAAATAACATCGACGGCGGAAACAAGGCCGCACGGATTCCGGGGCCAGAGTTTGAGGCCCGCCTAGACGCGGCTATCGCCCGACTCAGTATTGGCGGCTAACATGAGACTACACACGAACGTCCTAACGAGGACAGACATTTTCAGGGCTGTAAATGACCTCCCCGGTGTCTATCCGACCGTCACAGGACACGGCTCCCGAGACTTCGCGCGGGCGTTCGAGGTCCGGCTGGAAGGAAACGGCTACGCCCGTAACTCGGGAACGTCGGGTGGTAGCGGCTACGAAAACGGAGCGACGTGGGATGAGTGGGGGGCGTTTATCGCGGCGCTGTACTGGCTTGACACCGGAGGACGGTGGGGCGCGAAAGGCTCCCCGGTTTATAAGGGGTATGATGACTTTCACTACCGTACCGGGAGCCGGTTCGAGGACTCGCCTGGGCACTTGCCCGCTGATACTCACAAGCGTCACAAGTGGGAGTGGAATTGGGGTAACGCTGATTGCACGAAATGTTCCGCTGTTATCGTCCGACTTTAGAAAGGAGAACTGATGGACCCGAATGCGATTATCGAAAGGGAGAAGGCGCGGAGAGAGCGGCTTCCGGCGTGGGCTCAAAAGGAAATTACGAGGCTGGAGGCGAACGTGAAGTACTACCAAGAACAGGTGGCCGCGTTGCTCGTCCCCGTTGGTGAGGCCACGGTTACCCGGGGGTATAGCCCTGAGATTCCGGTGGGGTCGGAGCATGATATGTTCCGCTTCTACCTCCCACCCGAGGCAAACTCCTACCGCCATTGGTTCGACGTGTCTCTGAAAGACGGGCTACTCCGGGTGTTCGGGGACCGGGGACTAGTCGTTTACCCTAACGCCTCCAACGTCGTCCACATTGCGTTGGATCGGAACTGACGATGTGTAACGACGACGTAGGGCTAACGAGGATTTGCCACGATGAGGACTGTCCCGAATGTGACTGGCCGGAAACCTACCTGCTGGTTGACTTTTCTGAGGGTCCGATCAGCGTGAAGAAAATCGGTTGCGCGCGGTGTGGCTGGTCTGAGGCGGTGGGGGACGATGCGTAACAACACGCTACGGCTCAACAAGTTGGTTTACCAACGTAACGGGGGTTCAGGCACCGGCTTTTTCGTGGCGGACATCACGCTGAAAGACCCCGGAACGCCGATGATCCACTTGTTCGCGGTACTGTCTACCGGGCACGGGGACGACCCGGACGGTATTGATCCTGTCGAGTGCTACGTCATTGATCCTACGGATTTAGACAATCATTGGCGGGGCGATAACATTGGGCGGGCACTAGTCCCGCTTGTGAGGGAGCATGTCGATGCTTGCTGGCCTGCCCAATATCCGGAAGCCGCGAAACGCCTCCCGGTGACCACGACGTTACGTTGACGAAAGGAGGTCTAAGATGGATCACGAAGATGAACTACTCTCCCGAGCACATGATACGCTCCGGGCGTTGGAACGCCATAGCGCGGTTGTCAAATGGGCGGTGGCCGCGCTATACTTGGAGGCTGGTTGTGAGTGCTTGTCTGACTGTTTCGCGTACCAGGCCGCACGCCATGAAGCCAACGCGGAACAATAGGGGGCGAGAGATGAAGAAGTGGTTGGCCGATGGGTGGCCGCTCGTCGCTTTTGTCCTCATCATCGCAACGCAAATCGCCCTTATTCTGAACGCCTAACGAAAGGGGAGACTAATGGACGCTTACGAGCAGGCGCAAGCCGATAAGAGTGCGTACGCTCGGATTAGATGTGAACAGTGTGAAGCGTTTGTCACGGAAATCCGGAGACTCCGGAAGGAGTATTATGCCGGGAGTATTGCGTCTGATTCCCAAGGCGAGTTTCGTCGGGGGACGGCATACCTCGGAGTGGTCGAAGATTTGGACGCCGCTTTGGCTCTGATCGGGGAGGCGTCAGATGGCTAGAGGACCAGGCCGTGTCGATGATTGCGAATACGAAATCGGGTTTGTCTGCCCGGACGAAGATTGTGGGTTTGACGGCGATGTCTTGGCTTCCCGGTTTGACGGTGAGTTGTTCTACGCTTGTCCCTGGTGTGGGGGGGACCATGAACACGTCGCTGTCGATGACGAAATCGACCGGGCGTATGACCAGGAGAAGGAGAGCCGTGGATACTGGGAGTGACTTGACGCTTCGACAAGCGTTTGCGTTATTGTTCGCGGTCACAGGAATGATTGCTGTGATGACCGGGTACACGCCGGTTCCGGGGGGCGCTCCGTTACATGGGCTGGCGGTGTTGCTGGCGGTGATGGCGGGGGTTTTGGTGGGGTGGGGGTTTCCCGGGGAAACAGAGAAGCCTGTCGTCACCAGGGAAACTTGGTTGGCGTTACAACCGGCTCGGGGGGCGTTGCTTGCCAGCGCCACGGAAGCCCGAGACAAGTGGGCTCTCGTGTCGATAAGACACCTTGATCGGATTACGCCGGGCCTTTCGGGGGGGTTGGTCTATTCCCCGACGCAACACGCCGTCGTTGCCGTTTGGAGGGGGATACATGTGCATCCCATCGCCCCCCAACCGCTTAGCGTGTTCGGATTGGAGGCGCCTCGGCCTTTTCATCGGTTGCGGAAAGATGAGGTCTACCGGGTTCGGGAGCGGCTGGCGACGATGAGGGGGGTAAGATGATCGACAACCTGTTCTGGTGGGTTGGGCTGGTCGGGACATTGTTCATGCCGGTTGGGGTGGGCCTAGTGTGGCACGGGTTATGGTTGCGGAAGGAGCGGAGATGATGGTGGTGGTTGCGGTGTTGGCAGGGTCCGCTGTGCCGGTGGCGTTTGTCGTGTGGATTCAGTTTCATCGACGGGGGCACCCAGGGTGGGGGGCGATTGTTGCGGGGGCGGCTCATGCGTTGTTCACGGTTACGGCCTATTGGTTATGGGTGGGGGTGGCGTGACAATGGCGTCTCGGGGCCGAAGTATTTCAACGGGCCGGGCTACGAAAGAGTCTCGGGAAGAACGGGACCGCTTTTCGGCTCGACTCCGGGTGTATCGACTCCGGGTGGTGGCGGGGCCTCCGGGGTATGAGTTCGGAGACGAGTACGAAGAAGTGCTTGATCCTGAGCGGTATGAGAAGTATTTTCCTGTGAGGACTTGCGCTCCGACTAAAGAGGGTGTATCGTGAGCGTAGTGAAACGACGAAAGGAGGACCGATGAACGAGTACGAGATTGTTATGACTGGGCCGGGTGTTCTCACTACTGTTGCGGATATTGTGAGCCACAACGGGGGGGTTTTGATGGGGAGAATCGCAACGATTCCAACGGCTAAGACGTGGGCGTGTTTTGGTCTCGATGGGAAGGTTATCCCCGGTGAGCCAGTGACAAAAGTCGGTCGTGAGGACAATATTGAGGGGGCGGCAGACCGTGTTTACAAGACGTGGTGTGAGCAACGAAAGGAGGAACGATGACCGACGAATACACACCGGACACCTGCTGGGGGATGTGGGTCGCTACCTCGGAACGGTGACGGACGAGCCGTTTGTATGGCATGTTTACGAGGGGGTCGCGTGAGCGCCGAGAAAACGTTGGATCGGTGTCATTGTGGCGAGCCTCTTTTTGAAAAGGTGAAGGCCGATGACTGACAAGATCACCACCGAAAGGGGCAAGCAATGAGTGAGATCGTAGTA
Source organism: Candidatus Omnitrophota bacterium (assembly GCA_023227925.1). GTDB lineage: Bacteria > Omnitrophota > Gorgyraeia > Gygaellales > Profunditerraquicolaceae > JALOCE01. Next base: position 350 of record JALOCE010000011.1, on the reverse strand, counting down.
ACTACGGACGTGTTCGAACCAAGGAGAGTCATGACCGGAATTGTGAAGGGCTATAAGGGGTTCAAGTCGGATTGGACGTGTCAGGGGTTCCGGTTTGCTCCGGGTGAGACGGTTGAGCATGAGGGGCCTGTTGAGTTGTGCAACTCGGGGTTCCACTTCTGTGAATATCCGCTGGATGTGTTTACCTACTATCCGCCTACGGGGTCGAAGTTTGCCGTGGTCGAGGCTGATGGGGTGAGTGACGAGAGGGGTGACGACTCTAAACGGGTTGCTCGGTCGATGACGGTCAAGGCGGAACTTGACATTGCTGGAATCGTGCGCGCGGCGGTTGACTATACGTTCTCCCGGGC
>JALOCE010000123.1 GCA_023227925.1 Candidatus Omnitrophota bacterium | reverse complement strand
ATCAAGATAAAACTTGACCTTATCTTTTAATGCGATGTAACTTTTAAGATTATAGAGGCACTCGATTATCTTGAAGGAGGAATCCTGCGCCTGTGATTCTTTGGGGAATTTTTCTTCTACGATCTTAAAATATCTCAGGGCATCGTTAAAATTGTCGTCCTGGAACAGGCACCAGCCCAATGAATAGTAGGCAGAAACGGCATAAGGAGATTTCGGGAAACTCTCGACGACCATCCTGTAATATTCCGCGGCTTTACTAAAGCTATTGCCCTTAAAATGCACCTCTGCGATCCAGTAAAGGCAGGCATCTTTGATATCGCCGGCCGCAGGCTGATTTAAAAGCGCTTCGAACTTACCAAGCGCATCCAGGAATTTATTCTGATGAAAATAGCATTGCCCGATCAATAAATTAGCTTCGGGGATCCTTGGTGAATCAGGGTAGGTCTTTAAAAAACGCTCGAGGAGCCCGAGGCTTACTTCATAGAAGCCGTCGTCCAGCGCCTTCTTGGCTACGAATATCGCCTCTTCTCCTTTTTCGGCATCCTGGGCGTATACGCAAGCCCATGATCCAAATATCAAAATGCAAAACGACAGGACAAAATTAAAAAATTTTAATTTTAGTTTGTAACTTTGATTTTTATTTGATATTGAAAGCATATTTTTACTATATCACTTGTCTATTTATTATTCAATACCTTTCTCAAGGATTGAGCGGTATATGAGCCCTTATGCCTGGCTAATTCTTCGGGGCTGCAACTTGCAATGACCTCTCCCCCCCGGTCTCCCCCTTCCGGGCCCAGATCGATAATATAATCGGCGCATTTTATTACCTCTAAATTATGCTCGATGACAATAACGGTATTATCCTTATCCACCAATCTCTGCAGGACATTGAGCAATTTTTCCACGTCGGCAAAGTGTAACCCGGTCGTCGGCTCATCCAGGATATAGAGTGTTTTTCCTGTCGAACGCTTGCTGAGCTCTCCGGACAGCTTCAGCCGTTGCGCCTCACCGCCTGATAAAGTAGTGGCAGATTGCCCCAGTTGTATATAACCTAAGCCTACATCATAAAGATAAGAAAGCGTATTTTTGATTTTAGGGATATTTTCAAACAGGCCTAAGGCCTCTTCTACGGTCATATCCAGGACATCGGCAATAGATTTACCTTTATATTTTACCTCCAGGGTGGCTTCATTAAAACGCCGGCCCTTGCAGACATCGCATTTTACGTAAACATCGGGGAGAAAATGCATTTCGATTTTTTTGATCCCGTCCCCGGCGCACGCCTCGCAGCGCCCGCTTTTGACATTAAAAGAAAATCTGCCTGCCTTGTATCCTCTCTGCCTTGCCTCGGGCAGCCTGCTGAATATATCCCTGATGTGGCTGAAGGTCCCGGTATAAGTAGCCGGGTTCGAGCGGGGGGTCCTGCCTATGGGGGACTGGTCGACCACGATAACCTTATCAATATATTCTATGCCTGTAATTTTCTGGTAAAGCCCGGGTTTAACTTTCGATTTATATAATTTTTGCGCCAAGGCGCGGTAAAGTATTTCATCGACCAGAGTAGACTTCCCTGAACCGGATACGCCGGTGATACAAATAAAAGTACCCAGGGGGAATTTAACGTCTATATTTTTAAGGTTATGCTCCCTTGCCCCTTTTATCTCCAGGAACTTCTTTGCATCCCGGGATCTCCTCTTGGAAGGAACTTCTATCTTTAATTCTTTATTGAGGTATTTTGCGGTCAAAGAATCCTTATCTTTTGATAATTCCTCCGTAGGCCCGGAAAAAATTACCCTCCCGCCATGCCTGCCTGCTCCGGGTCCTAAGTCTACGACGAAATCCGAGGCGCGGATGGTAGCTTCATCATGCTCAACGACGATCAAGGTATTGCCCAAATCCCGTAAACTCATCAACGTAGATAATAACTTATCGTTATCCCTCTGATGCAAGCCAATACTGGGTTCGTCTAATATATATAATACCCCCACTAAGCCCGAACCGACCTGCGTAGCCAAACGTATCCTTTGCGCTTCGCCTCCGGAAAGGGTAGAACTCTTTCTGTCCAAGGTCAGGTAATCCAGGCCCACATCGATACAAAACTGTAACTTTTGGATTATCTCTTTTAGGATCTGGTGGGCAATCAGTTTTTTCTCCGCGCTTAAATTCAGCCCCGTAAAAAAACTATGCGCATCTTTTATGGAGAGCTGCGTTGTTTCCCAGATATTCTTACCATCGATCCTGACCGCGAGGCTCTCTTTCTTCAACCTTGCCCCTTTACAGAGCGGGCAAGCCAGGCTGGACATAAACCTGGAGATCTCTTCCTTCAGGTAATCGCTATCGGTCTGGCGGAATAATCTTTCCAGATGCGGAATGATCCCTTCGAATGGCTTTCCGCCGACAAATTCAGGGGTCCCATAAAGTATTGCCTTTTGTATATCTTTAGGTAATTTTTTAAACGGAGTATCCAGATCGAAATCCATCACACGGGACAACTCACGGATCAACCAACGGTAATAAAGGATATAGCCCCTGCCGCCTCTCTTCCATGGTTCCAGCACACCCTCATTAATGGATTTATTTTTATCCGGTATAACCAGATCGGGATCAAACTCTAATCTTACCCCCAAGCCGTTACATTCGGGGCAGGCGCCGTAAGGAGAATTAAAAGAAAAATTACGCGGCTCGACTTCGGAATAGCTTATGCCGCACCTGGCGCAGGCATACTGTTGATTGAATACCAACTCTACCTTGCCGGAGGAGTGCGTGACGATAATCATGCCTTTGCCCACTCCAAGCGCCGTCTCGACAGAATCCACGAGCCTCTTTTTTATTTCGGGTTTTATGATCAGCCTGTCCACGACTACTTCGATATTGTGGGCCTTGAATTTAGCGAGTTTTATTTCCAAAGGAAGCTCATAAATTTTATTGTCCACGCGAGCCCGCACAAAACCTGATTTTTGTATCTCGCGGAATATCTCTTTATATTCGCCTTTTCTCCCTCTTACAAGCGGAGCCAATATCTGTATATCTGTGCCGGCAGGCAAGGCCATTATCTTTTCTATGATCTCCTGTCCGCTCTGCCTCTCTATTGGCTGGCCGCATTGGTAACAAAAGACTCTCCCGATGCGGGCAAAAAGCAGCCTTAAATAATCGTAGATCTCTGTTTGAGTGGCTACGGTAGAGCGGGGATTCCCGCCTGCTGTGCGCTGCTCGATAGCTATGGCCGGAGATAACCCTTCGATATATTCGACATCGGGTTTCTGTAGCTGCTCCAGGAACTGGCGCGCGTAACTGGAGAGGCTCTCGACGTACCTGCGCTGGCCTTCGGCGTATATCGTGTCAAAAGCAAGGCTGGATTTACCTGAGCCCGAAAGCCCGGTAACGACAATGAGCTTATTACGGGGAAGCTTAAGGTTGATATTTTTCAGGTTGTGGACCTTGGCACCGTGGATAATGATGAAATCACTTTGCATTTTTTATTTTCTCTTCTAATATTTTATTGCCCGGATCGATCTGAAGATACATCTTATAATATTTTATGGCTTCGTTGGGATTTTTGTTTTTGCCGTATAAATCCCCCAGCCCGGCTAGGCCATCCAGATAACGCGGATTTATGTTTACGGATCTTAAAGCAAATTCCAGGGCCTTATCCTGCTCTCCCATTCTATCAAAACAACGGCTTAATTTGTAAAAAACTATGAAATTATCCGGGCTGATCACCAGGGCTGCCCGGTATTTATCTATTGCCCGGGGAATCTCATCCAGGGCATAATGATAATCGCCCTCTAATATATAGCGCTCGCTGCATTCCGGGCAGTAACGGGAAAATTTCTTGATTTCCGAAAGCGCATTTTCATATAAACCTTTCCTCATATATTCCCTTGCCAGGTATTTCCGCATAGGATTATTTTCGGAAGTATATTTAAGGATGTTAGTGTAAACAGTGATGCCGTTCTTCCAGTGGGCATTATTTGCAATAGTCAGGGATAAATAAAACAAGGCAACAAGGATAAGCGGGATTTTAGTAATTCTTTTTTTTCTGAATATATCGCCCAATATTACAAAGAAGACAAAGAATCCCGGCGACGCTAAATAAAGCCAGCTCTCCGCCATCATCGCCATCCTCAGGCCCGCATAACCATCCAGAGAAAATAAAACCGGGATAAGCCCCAGCAAAAACCAGAGCATGCCAAATAAGGCCAATTTGTTATCCCGCATTTTTATGATCAGGTAAATGTAAACTAGGATAAAAACCAGGGCAAAAAATACCCTGGCGTCAAATAACCCTGTTATAAAAGCAGTAGTCCTGACAAGATGTAAATCTAACGGCAAGATTAAAAGCCCTACGTACCTGAGTGTAATGTTTAAAAAATTTATTATAAGTAACCCCTGCGATAAGAAATGCGGATGCGCGGCAAGTCCGCCCGCGCCGAAGAGCATAAAGCGCAAGGCAAAATAAAGAAATGCCAGGAGGATAAAAGGCGCGGCATAAAGGAATTTCAAAGGCCTGCTTTTTAATACGAATAAAACCAATAAGATAAAAAGGAATAATATTGTGGCATTCTCGCGGCATAAAAGCGCCAGGGCAGCAGATAATAAACTAAAAACATAATATCTTTTCAACCCCAACTGGCTGAACTTAAAGAAAAGGATGACGCTCAAAAGGATAAAGAACGATACCAGCAGATCCGCCCTTGACGATATATACGATACAACCGATACCTGGATGGGGTGTATGGTAAAAAGGATACTTATTATTCCGGCGGCTAATTTTCCGCCGAGCAAAGAGAAAAGGTAGAAAACCAGGATGGCATTGAGCGTATGTATAAGCAGATTATGCAAATGAAAACCGAAAGGATTCAGGCCCCATATCCTATAATCAAGGCTGTAGCTTACCAGCTGCAATGGCCGGTACATCTTATCGTAAAGGATATTCCCGGCATCTATCTCGGGATAACTATACAAACAGGTTTTAAAAACAAGAGGCAAT
>JALOCE010000122.1 GCA_023227925.1 Candidatus Omnitrophota bacterium | reverse complement strand
TTACCGGCGCAACTTCCACTACCGCCTTGAAGGAAAGGTTGTTTGCTTCCAATTTCACATCGCTTATTTCCGGCAGTTCTATGACATCAAGCCCTTCTTTGGCTATGGCTTCATTATAAAGATCCGGCACTAATTCTTTCAGCACCTGTTCATGCGCGTGCTTGGAATAATTCTTTTCGACGATATCGCGCGGGGCATGCCCCGGCCTGAAACCGGCGATCTTTGCCTCTTTTGCGATGCGGCTGAATACATCTTCGAATTTATTCTTTATGATATCGCCGCTTACTTCGATGTTTACTTCTCTTTTTGTCCCGTCCAATTTCTTTACTTCTGTTTTCATCTTTCCTGAATCTTCCTTTCTTACATGCGGAATTTTTCGCCGAGGTAGACCTGGCGCGCCTGCGGATTATTGATCAATTCATCCGCCGAGCCTGAAATAAGGATCTTTCCTTCAGCAATCAAATAAGCCCTGTCCGTTATGGAAAGGGTCTCCCTGACATTATGATCGGTAAGCAGGATCCCCAAGCCTTTTTCCCTTAGTTCCTTGATGATCTCCTGTGCTTCATTCACAACAATGGGGTCTATCCCCGAAAATGGCTCGTCCAATAATATAAACGACGGGTTGGTGACCAACGCGCGGGTTATCTCCAGCCGCCTTCTCTCGCCGCCTGAAAGCGTATAGGCCTTATGACGGGCCAAATGCGCAATATTCAATTCTTCCAGCAGATTTTTCAACCTGTGCCTTCTTTCGGGCGCGCCTATAGGCAGGGTCTCCAGGATTGCCATGATATTTTCTTCTACGCTCAACTTCCTGAAAATGGAAGGTTCCTGGGAAAGATAGCCTATGCCGTAACGGGCACGCTCATGTATAGGGAGGTTGGTTATATTGTAATTATCGAATACGATATTCCCGCGGGTAGGGGCAATGACCCCTACGACCATATAAAATGTAGTTGTCTTTCCCGCGCCGTTGGGGCCCAGGAGCCCGACGATCTCCCCGCGCTTTACCGAGAGATCTACGCCCTTGACTACTTCCCTGCCGTCATAGACCTTTGACAGGCCTTTGATTTCTAAAAGATGCATTTTATTTATTCCTTTACATTCCGCCGAATGCGCTTTTTAAATCCTCTTCCGAATAGATCACCAGCCTCGGGCGGCCGGTAAGGATGATTTTTTTATCGGAAGCGGTGTAAGTCGCCTCTTCGCTGTAAGATGTATTTTCGCCGCGGACGATCTTTACATTTCCCTTGGCAACGATCTTATCGATCTTCGTCCCCATCAACGAAGGCGCCAGGCCGGCTGCTGCTGTATCCTGCAGCGGTTCCTTCTTATCTTCTTTAGCCGAAGTAAGAAAATAAACATTCATTAAATCACTATACATCAGGTTATCGCCCGTATCCACTTTGACATTATTTTTGAAAGTAGCGACGTTCTTGGAATAATCTATCTCTAACGGCCCATCGCAGATAATCACGATCTTATTCTTTACGCCCGGTTTATCCCCCGCCTTTGCCTTGTCTGTGTCAGGATTGATATCCACCTGCACTTCTTTCTTCAGGGTCACTTTATTCAGGCCCGGCTCGCCGATAACCCCGCGCGCGCGGGTAACCATATTATCCCGGTCGATATTGACTATGTCTTCGGTAGTAATCACCTGGTTCTTCCTGTCCCAATCCAAAGAATCGGTGGTAAGCTTGGAGCCGCTGGCAGTGGTAATGACGACATTTTCTTTTACATGCACTTTACCTTCCTGTTTGTCAAAGTCCCCCTTATCGGCGGTAAGTTTGACATTCTCGCTCTCGCCATACATATTGCCGACTACTTCCTTGAGTTTTATCACATCATCAAATATATCCGCGGTCTTGCCGGCGATATCCCAGCTCTTCTTGCCTTTTTCACTGTAACCGGAGAGGGAAAATTCACTGATCTGCTGGTCTGATTCTGCTCCTTCTGCCTGCGGCTTCTCTTCCTCGGCATATAAAACAGGAGTAAATAAAAATACACAGCCTAATATAATAACCAGCCTCTTAAACATCATAACCCGACACTATCCCTTTCCATTTATCTTTGGATTTAAGAATTAATTCCGCGACTTCCCGCACCGCGCCACGGCCGCCTTCTCTTAAAGTAATATAAGAAGCGGATTGCTTGATCTCCGGGCAGGCATTGAATACTGCTACGGAGAAACCTACCTTCTTCATCAGGCATAGGTCTACCAGGTCATCCCCCACAAAACAGATCTCGCTCTTTTCGATCTTATATTTTTTCAAGATCTTATCCAGGACTTTACTCTTAGGAGAGATATTCGCAAAGACTTCCGCTACCTGCATATCTTTAGCGCGCGGCTTAATTGCTCTTGATCCCTTAGCAGTGATGAGTATGGTGGGGATACCGGCCTTCTTTAAGGCATACACGCCGAGGCCGTCGTGGACATCAAAAAATTTCATATCCCGGCCATGCGAGTCGTATATGATCCTGCCGTCGGTCAAAACGCCGTCTACATCCAGCAATAATAACTTGACCTGCCTGGCTCTTTCTTTTAATTCTTCTTTTAATTCGAACATAAACTTCTTACTTATACTAATCCGGCTTTTAAAAGATCCTGCACATCCAACAGGCCCACCGGATGTTTATTTTTATCCACTACCGGGACTTCGTCGATCTTCTTATCTTTAAGTATGCGCATTGCCTCTACTGCCAGCATATCCGGTCTGACGGACCGGGGATCTTTCGTCATTACTTCCCTTACCCGCCGGTTAGACAGGTTGGGGTCTATTTCAAGATGGCGGCGCAGATCGCCGTCGGTAAATATACCGGTCAATACGCCTCTTTTATTTACTATCGAAGCGCTCCCTGCCCTTGCCTTGGTGATCTTAAATAAAACTTCGGAGATCTTTTTGTCTTCAGCGACTATCGGATGGGCCTGGCCTTTACGCATAATATCTTCTACTTTCAAAAGCAGCCTCCTGCCTAATAATCCGCCGGGATGATAAAAAGCAAAATCTTTTTCCTTGAAGCCTTTTAATTCCAGGAGGCAGACTGCCAGGGCATCGGCCATGGCCAGAGTTGCCGTAGTGGAAGCCGTAGGAGCCAGCCCTAAAGGACAGGCTTCTTTTTCCACTGATACATCCAAAACTACATCGCTATATCTGGCAAGAAGTGATTTTGTGTTGCCGGTCAGGGCGATCACTTTAGAGCCGATCTTTTTCAATAAAGGCAGGAGCTGCTTCATCTCGTCGGTAGAACCGCTATTGGAGATTATGACTACCACATCATCGCTGGTCACTTTTCCCAGGTCTCCGTGGATGGCTTCGGCAGTATGCAGGAATAAACTCGGGCTTCCCGTAGAAGCAAGAGTTGCGGAGAGCTTCTGGGCGATAATACCGGTCTTGCCCATACCGCTTACCACTATCCGGCCTTCTGTCTTTAAAAGCAGGTCTACGGCTTTCTTAAAATCCTTCCCTATCCTCGGGCTTAAGGCCCTTATTGCCCCGGCCTCGATATTCAAAACTTCTTTCGCACGTTTTAAAACATCTATTCTCATAATGCCGCCTTTATCTTTTTTACTTGCCTCAGAAGTGTTTCCAGTTCTTTCAGGTCGATCATATTCGGCCCGTCGCAGAGTGCCTTATCCGGATGCGGATGCACTTCCAGGAACAATCCATCGCAGCCAAAGGCGACTGCAGCGCGCGAGAGCCCTTCTACGAATTCCCGTTGCCCGCCTGAACAACTGCCTTTGCCGCCGGGTAACTGGATGCTATGCGTAGCATCATAAATAACAGGATAGCCGAATTCACGCATTATCTTCAGGCTCCTGAAATCCGAGACTAAATTATTATAGCCAAAACTTACTCCCCGCTCTGTGATCAGAATAGAATGATTGCCGACGGATTCGGCCTTTTTGATCACCGGTAAAATATCCCACGGCGCTAAAAACTGGCCTTTTTTAATATTGACCACCTTGCCTGTCTTAGCCGCGGCTAACACGATGTCGGTCTGACGGCATAAGAACGCCGGTATCTGGATAATATCCAGCACTTTCCCTGCCTCGGTGATTTCTTTCTGGCAATGGACGTCGCTTAAAATAGGAATTTTTAATTTTTGTTTTACCTTACTTAATATATCCAGTCCTTTTTTGAGCCCCGGCCCGCGAAAAGAACCTATAGAAAGCCTGTTTGCCTTATCAAAACTGCATTTAAAAATATAAGGAATGCTAAGCTTCGCGCAAATATCTTTTATCCTCCCGGCGGTCTCCAGGCACATGCTCTCCGACTCGATCACGCAAGGCCCGGCGATCAAAACCAAAGGGTTCTTATCGCCGATATTTATATTTTTTACTTTGATCTGGCGCATTACGATTTATGCCTTTCTAAATAATGCCTTACCTTTTCCAGGTCCTCGATAGTATCTACGCCTACGGTATCAAATCTTGTCTCCACGACTTTGATACGGAATCCTTCTTCCAAAACCCTTAATTGCTCTAAAGACTCTATCTTTTCTAAATTGGAAACAGGCAGATTTTTATAAGTAAAAAGGAAATCCTTGGTATATCCATATAGGCCGATATGCTTATAATAAACCGGCGACTTCACTTCGGAATTAGTGCTTAAGAACGGGATAGCTGCCCTGGAAAAATATAGCGCAAAATTATTCTTGTCTATCACAACTTTGACTACATTAGGATCGGTTACTGCCTGAGGGTCTTCTATCCTGCGTATAATGGTGGCGATGGAAATATCGCTATCATCTAAAAGGGCTTGGGCTACACTATCGATCATCGTAGGATGGATCAACGGTTCATCACCCTGGATATTGATGACTATCTTGACCTCCAGGGGATTTACTACTTCGCTTATCCTGTCTGTGCCGCAGGCATGCGACTTGGAAGTCATCGCTACCTTTGCGCCGAATTTACGGGCGACATCAGCTACCCGCTCGTCGTCGCAGGCGATAATAAGATCGTCTAAGAGGCGTGCCTGTTTTGCGCGCTCCCAAACATACTCTATCATCGGCTTGCCCAGGATATCCGCCAGGACTTTACCTTCGAATCTTGAAGAAGA
>JALOCE010000121.1 GCA_023227925.1 Candidatus Omnitrophota bacterium | reverse complement strand
CATATAAACATATCTATTTTATATATAATTGTATGCATAAGGCATATACTTGTCAAGTATTTTTTTTACTTGCAAACCCTTTAAAAAGATATATCATAAAATATAACTAGGAGGGTCAAATGAACAGATCAGCAGGTATAGTTATTTTTTCTTTGGTCTTGATCTTCGGTGTTTGCAGCCTCGCCTATTGCCAGGCGATAGATATCGCAAAACTGGTTGATGATTTTCAGAACGCTACCGACCTGCAAAAAGGCCAGATATTAAAAGATAACCTGGGCAAGGATATTTCCGCAGGTGGCATGATCAGTAACGCCGGAGAATATGATTTTTTTGATACGGCAAATGACTTCAAAGGCACCTACTATCAGGTCATGACAGAGCAGCAGAAGACAAATAAGAATACCCCCTATCAGCTGATATTCTTATTTAAAGATAAAGATGAAGTGCAGGATATGAATAAAGGAACGAAGATCCAGAAAGACGGCCAGATCATAAGGATACTCGATGAACGCCTGCAGATCTCAATCTGGCTTTTTTGCGGGGATTTAAGCGAAGACGATAAGGCGCTATTGAAGTAAAACGCCTGTTTTACAGACCCGGCCAAAACGCAAAGCGCTACTCCTGACAATCCTTTTGTAAGTCTTATAATCGATGCCTATCAGGCCAAACCGCGGGGCAAAACCCTTATCCCACTCAAAATTATCCATAAGCGACCAGTACAGGTATCCGGTCACGCAAACGCCTTTTTTCATAGCGCGGTGAATATTTTTTAAGTGGTTATATATATACCTCCACCTCTGTTTATCATCGGAAGTACAGATGCCGTTTTCTGTGATCATTATAGGCAGGTTATATTTCTTAAGCCCCATGAGCACTTCATATATTCCTTTCGGATAAACATCCCAGCCAAGAGAATTTTTTTCACAGCGATGATAGTTATCTTGATGCACATCTGTCGCTAAATGATCGATCCCGAATTTTTGCACTTCCACCAATTGCCGCGAGTAATAATTGACCCCGATAAAATCCAGGGCCTTATCTCCTATTATGTCATGCTGCATTATTCTCTCGATGAATCCCGTATTGTATACCATATCCCGAAGAGCGCTGGCGAGCCGGTTCTTTAAATCCCGCTTGTAAGGCACAAAAGCCATTACATTCTGGGCGATACTTACAGAAGGCCTGCTGAGGTTTGATCTTTTATAAGTTTTATGTATCAGGTGGTATGCCTTTATGTGCGCCGAAACCAGATTTGCTTCGACCTGCGCTGCTTTTAGATATGACTTCTCCTGCGGGGGCCAGACACCAAAAATATAGGAATGGGATATATATATCGTCGGCTCGTTTATCGTGATCCAATAACGGACATATTTTGCCAGGGCACGTGTTACGAAATCAGAATAACGTAAAAAATAATCAACAGAGCGCCCTTTCGTCCATCCGCCTAGCTTAGCAAACCATTCCGGATTGGTAAAATGATGCAGCGTGACTATGGGTTCGATATTACGCTGCCTTAAAGCAAGAATAACATCAAGATAATGCTTTAATTCCTTACGGGAAAATTTACCTTCCTTTGGCTCGATACGGCTCCATTCGATGGAAAGTCGGTGGGCATTGTGATGCAGTTCTTTGACTAAGTCAAAATCGTGTTTGTAGAATTCGTAATGGCGGCAGGCCTGCCCTGACCTGGTTTTACCGGCCTTCTTCTCCCATTGCCACCAGTCGGAATGAATATTATTCCCTTCGACCTGATGGGCAGATGTCGCCGCTCCCCAAAGAAAATCCTGCGGGAATTTGATCATGATAGGATTATAGCATGAGAGAGAAAAATTGCAACGCTTGACTAAAAAGGCAAAACATTATACATTATATGTATGCAATATTTAATTAAGCTCATCAAAAAGACTTACAAGATGGCGCATCCCAGGGAGCGCGAAGTAGTGATGAAAAACGCCGTCTCTCTTTCAACGTTACAGGCCATCACCTACCTCCTGCCGATCATCATCATACCTTATCTTTTCAGGGCCATCGGAGCGGAAAAATTCGGGCTGATTGCTTTTGCGCAGGCCTTTGTCCAGTATTTCATGATCCTGACGGATTACGGATTCAGCATCTCCGCGACAAAAGAGATCTCCCTCTGCCGCAACGAACACGCTAAAGTCTGCAGGGCCTTCTCTTCGGTAATGATCGTAAAAGTTGCCCTCGCGATCTTGAGTTTAATCGTACTGGGTATGATCGTGTATTTTATCCCCAGGTTCAGGAACGATTGGCTAGTCTATATCTTAAGCTTTGGTATGGTAATAGGAAACACTATTTTTCCTGTCTGGTTTTTCCAAGGCACGGAAAAAATGAAGTATATTACCAACCTGAATATTATAGGCGGAGTGGCTTACGCGCTTTTTATTTTTCTCTTTGTCAAAGGCCCTCAGGACTACCTTATGGTGCCCCTGATAAACTCGTCCGTATTTTTAATAACCGGGCTCCTGGGATTATACATCGTCTTCTGGAGATTCCGGGTATCCTTTAAATTCGAAGGGTATAAAAATGTCCGGCAACAACTGAAGGCCGGCTGGGATATTTTTATTTCCATCGCGGCGATAAATGCTTACACAAATACGCGCGTTTTTATCCTCGGGCTTCTTACCAATAATAATATCACGGGGTTCTATTCCATCGCCGAAAAGATCGCCAATGCCTGCCAGACATTCCCACTGGATTCTTTTTCCCGGGCGGTCTTCCCGCGCTTAAGCAAGATATTCCAAAAAAATAAGCTTAAAGCACTGAAGATCATGCAACGGTTACAACAGATCACCATCATTATCTCTTTGATCTGCCTGCCGCTTATCTTTATCTTCGCGCATTTAATTGTCAGGGTCGTCTGCGGCGGGGATTATCAGGAAACGGTATTCTCATTACGGCTATTACTGGTCTCGGTATTGTTTATCGCCTCAAATGCCTTCCGCGTGCAGTTCCTGCTGGTTTGCGGAAAAACGCATATTTATGCCAGGATCCATGTGATCATGGCGATGATAGGGCTGCCGTTGATATTCCTTCTGACATATTCTTTTTCTTACGCGGGCGCGGCTGCGGCGACAATAGCCATTGAGGCGGGAATTTTTACCATTACCTACTTTACGGTAAAAAAACTTAAATTTTCTTAAAATCCCGTTGTTTGCGTATCTTTGATAATAATGCTTTCCGTTTTTAATTTCCCTAACACATCGGCATACCTGGCCGTGATCTTATCTCCGGGCCTGAGGTCGGAAATCTGCAAAACAACATCTCCCTTGGTAATTTTTGTTTCGGGCGAAATAAAGATAGTCCTGTATTCATAGACCCTGCCAGTCTGATCCCTGATTATCTTGATTGCCACGGTTGCTTTCGTTACATCTACCGCTACTATTTCCGCCTGGACATTAGAGTATAAAAACGACGGCCCTTTTTCATCATCGGCGGAGTAAGCGGGAATCAACATTGCCCCTGCCACCAACAACATAACTACCGCAAGTATCATTATTTTCTTCATCTCTTCACCTCTTTCTTTATAATTCTACCAATTCATAATCAATATTGCCCAAGCCTAATTCCTGGGCATATCTTAGCTGCTCCAGGCCATCTTGTTTCGGGTGGACTGCTTTAAAGATATCTTTTCCGCAGGCTTTATTTACGGTGTCATAACTTGCCTTATCGATACTTACAGGATCACACGATGCCAGTATGCCGACATCAGGAGCAATGCGCGGGTTATCCATACCCCAGCAATCGCATTCCTGGTTTATGCGTATGGCAAAATTAATAAACCCCGCTTTTTCCTTCTTATCTTTAAGTACGGCTAGGCTATATTCCGCCATTTTCTCCTGTGTTTTAGCGCCTGCCTCGATATCTATAAACATCGCCATACTGGGACAGGCTGCGATACAACTGGCGCAGCCGATACATTTTGCCTTATCAAGGACCGATTTGTTATTTTCGATATGGATCGCCTTTACCGGGCAGATTATTTCGCATTCGCCGCAGCCGGTGCAGTTATCGGTATAGACAACCGGAGCGACATCGCAATGCTGGGCGAGTTTTCCTTCCCTGGTCGCGCAACCCATCCCGATATTTTTTAATGCCCCGCCAAAACCGGTCAGGATGTGGCCCTTAAAATGGCTCACCGCGACAATGGCATCCGCGTCGATAAAAAAGCGCGCGCATTTAGCTGTCTTGATAAATTTTTGGTTGATTTGGATATCAACTATGTCTTCTTTTTTATTATCGTCGGGAATAAAAACATCCGCGCCCACGGCTTCTCTTGTAAAACCATGCGCGTAGGCAAGCGCCAGATGATCTTTGGAGTTTAAACGCTTCCCCCGGTAAAGCGTATTCGCATCCGAGAGTAATGTTACAGCGCCTTTACTGATGATCCCATCGCAGATCACCCGCAGATGTTGGGGCCGGACAAATCCGGTATTACCCTCTTCGCCAAAATGCAGCTTCACCGCGACTTTATCTTCTTTGCGGATAAAATCCAGGACCTTACTTTCTCTAAGCAGCTTCTTAAGCTGTTCATTCACAACGCGGGTATCATTTGCATCCTTTACTGCTATAAAATAAACCTTACTCTTCATAGATTAACTCCTGTTATCCAAATGTTCAAAGATAGGATCAAAATTCTCCGGCTTCATAAAATGAATGATCAGGCTTGAAAATTTATTAAACAACTTATTGCGGAGCTTTACATAAAAATAGAGGCGGATAAAATTAAAGTCCAGCCTTCTTTTCGGCTCATAGGTAGTTGCTCCCATTTCATATCTCTTTATACCATGTTCGATACACCATTCCAGAAGTCCGCGGAAACGCACAAAATATAAAAAATAACGATACGCCACCGAATAATCAAAGCCCAGATAATAATCGATAAAATAATCCCCCGAAACAAGGCAAAATGCAAACGCCACGGGCTTACCTTCCATCCTCCAGAGAAAAAACCTAGCCTCTTCAGGCATATTCCTGGCAACATTCCTGAAGAAATCGATAGGCAGCTTCTCAAACCCCATCTCCTGTTTATTATACGTCTCCAGATAAAGCCCGTATGCCTGCGAGAGCTCTTCTTCCTCCAGCGCATTTTTGACTGTAAGTTCTATTTTTACTTTATCGGCTTTCTTAAGATTCCTTTTTAAGTTATCCCTGGAAGACTGATTCAACGTCTTTAAATAA
>JALOCE010000120.1 GCA_023227925.1 Candidatus Omnitrophota bacterium | reverse complement strand
TGGAATTATAGGTATCATCTATAAACTGTATATTGTTAAATCTTACCAGTTTAAGCCTATTTTCGGGAAAGCGGAACCCGGACAGTCTTTTGACTATTCTATTATATTCCATACCAAATAACCGCGCCACTGTTATCGCAATGAGCGCATTATAAATATTATAATACCCCAATGTCTTTAATGTAAATTTATATTTTTGGTTGACTAAAAATTCCATCTTACCCGCAAGATCTTTGATGTTTGATGCGGTAAAATCGCTCTTGTTTTTGATCCCCACCCCGAAAACAACCTGATCTTTCTTTGCTGCGGAGCCCTTCTTCAACAGGCTGTCATCGGCATTTAATATCGCTACGGATGGCTGGCGGAGATATTTTGTCAGAGTGCTTTTTTCCCGGAAAACCCCGTTCAGGCTTTTAAAATATTCCAGGTGCGCCGGGCCGATATTGGTGATCACCCCGATGTTGGCAAGGCAGATCTTGGCGAGGTATTCGACTTCGCCAAAATGGTTCGTCCCCACTTCCAATACCGCAGCATCATATGAATGATCCAGGCCAAGCAAAGCCATCGGTAAACCTATATGATTATTTTTTGTGCCTATGTTTTTTAAGACCTTGTATTTTCCGGAAAGGGCCCAGGCGATCATCTCCTTGGTAGTAGTCTTGCCGTTTGAACCGGTGACGGCGATGACCGGGATAGTAAACTTTTTCCTGTGGAACCGCGCAATATCGCCTAATGCTTTTGTTGTGTCCCTGACTTTTATAAAAACAATCCCTTTGGGTTTCTGCCCGATAACCCCGGCCTCATACAAGATACAGCTTGCCTTCTTTCCAATGGCCTGATGAATAAAATTATGGCCATCAAAATTATTCCCTTTTAAAGCGATAAAAGCCTCCCCTCGCTTTATAACGCGGGAGTCTATAGAGATCCCTTTGATGGAAACCCTGGGGCCTCCACTGATCAACTTACCTTTTGTCGCTTTTAATAATTCATCGACCGTAAACATTCCCGCACAGCCTCTCTGTCATCAAAATGTATTGTTTTATCATTTAATATCTGGTAATTCTCATGCCCCTTACCCGCAACCAGGACTATATCCCCGTCATGGGCCATGGCTAAAGTTTTTTTTATGGCTTCCAGGCGCCCCGGAATAATGCAAAAATTTTTTTTGCGTATCCCGCGCTTTATATCATCGATTATAGCCTGGGGCCTTTCCGAACGCGGATTATCGCTGGTGATAACGGCGTAATCCGATAATGCCGATACTACCCTGCCCATCTTCGGCCTTTTTGCCTTGTCGCGTTCTCCGCCGCAGCCGAAGACAACAATGATCTTGTTCCTGGTCAATTCCCTTAAGGTATTGATGACATTCGCCAGGGCGTCTTCGGTGTGGGCATAATCCACAAAAACAGAAAATCCGGCCCTCGTATCGATCTTCTCTAGCCTGCCCGGAACAAAAGAAAATTTTTCTATCGCAGATTTTATCCCGGCAAGAGCAATGCCTGCCTTAAAGCCCCAGGCAAATGCCGCCAATACATTATACACATTATGCCTTCCGATAAGGGGGCTCTTGATCTTTATTTCTCCTCTAGGAGTAATAACCTTAAATCCGGTATGGGAACAATCGAATCTTATATCCCGGGCAGTGATATCGGATTTATTTTTTATTCCGTAGGTAATGATCCCGGCGCGGGTATATCTCTTAAGCCTTCTTGAAAAAGCATCATCATTATTGAGCACCGCGAATGCATACGGGCTCAGGCCCTTGAACATCCTGGCCTTGCTCTGGAAATATTTTTCTAATGTTTTATGATAATCGAGGTGGTCCTGCGTAAGGTTGGTAAATATAGCGGAATGAAAATTTATGCCGGCAACCCTGTCCTGGTCCAATGCATGAGAGGAGACTTCCATAATGACATAGCGGATATTACTTTTAAGCATATCCGCAAACATCGACTGAAGCTCAAGCGGCCCGGGTGTCGTATTTTTTGCCGGGATCAACTTATCTTTAAAACGGTAATTGATCGTCCCAACCACAGCAGGCGATATCCGCTTTTCTTTAAGCATCGCCTCGAGCAAATAAGTTATCGTTGTTTTTCCGTTAGTCCCGGTAATACCGACGACCTTTAATTTCCCAGAAGGCCTTTTATAAAACCGGGCGGCTAATCCTGCTAATGCCTTACGCGTATCGTTAACTCTTACCAGAAGCACCCCCTGCGGCACCCTGATATTCCCGGCCGAAGGCCCGGTTATGATTGCCTTAGCGCCCTTATTTATTGCATCGTTGATAAACTTTTTTCCGTCGTCGCGATTACCTTTTATCGCCACAAAAACAAAGCCGCCTCTTACGTCTTTTGAATTACAGGCTAATCCCCGGACCTGGAAATCCGAAGATCCCGAATAATCTTTTTTAGTGTTTAATATTTTAATAAGTTCTCGTATCCGCATTTAAGGCAACGCTCTCTTTATTAGATTCCTCAAGCTTAAGGTACCTTATAGTATCGCTGACTACTTTTTTAAATACCGGAGCAGCTACCACGCCGCCGAAATAATATGGATGCGGCTCATCCACTGTTACCACGATAGCAATGACCGGCTCTTCCGCAGGGGCAAAACCGATAAAAGAAGCAACGAATTTACCATGCGAGTAAGCGCCATTGGCTTCTAACTTCTGCGCTGTCCCGGTCTTGCCTGCGCTGGTAATATCATCAAGTTTTGCCATCTTACCCGTTCCTTCCTCGACTACACCGGTAAGTATCTTCTTTATCCGCAAGGCCGTGTCCGTAGATATAGCCTGGCGAAGTACAACCGGAGAATATTTTTTGATCGACTCACCATACTTATCCCTGACCTCTTCTACTATATATGGCTTCATCAGCTTGCCTCCGTTAGCAATGACAGAAATAGCAGTTACTAACTGCAAGGCAGTCACGCCTACTTCCTGGCCGATGGGTACCGCGCCGATAGAAGTCTTAGACCAGAAGCGCGGTTCTTTTATCATACCGGATATTTCTCCGGGAAGGTCAACGCCGAGCTTGGAGCCAAAACCAAAGAGTTTGACATATTTATAAACCGTATCCGCCCCTAGGATCTGTGCGACTTTAGTGGTGCCGATATTACTGGATTCTTCGATTACCTGGCGAAAGGTGAGCCATCCGTGCGGCTGATGATCATGCAGTATATGCGGCCCGACCCTATAAGCGCCGTTCTCGCAAAAAAATCTGGTCTCCTCATTCACTTTCTTCTCTTCCAATGCCGCCGAGGCAGTCACGATCTTGAATACCGAGCCCGGTTCAAAGAGGTCACAGATTGCGCGGTTACGTAATGTATCCTTAGCAACGCGGGAATATTCATTCAAATCAAAAGTTGGCCGGTTAGCCAAAGCAAGGATAGCGCCTGTGCGCGGATCCATAACAACGATGCTTGCGCCTTTGGCATGGTAAGTCTTAAAGGCCTTATCAAGCTCTCTTTCGGCGATATACTGGATGACCTCGTCGATAGTCAAGACTAAATTATAACCGTCCTTTGGAACAACCATCTTTTCCCAAAGGTCCAGCTTTTTCTGGCGCGCATCCCGTAAAAACAGCGCCCAGCCAGGCGCGCCCTTAAGGTATTTATCATAATAAGCCTCCAGGTCTTCCAGGCCCGTATTATCCAACCCGGCAAAACCTACTACGTGGCTGGCAAGATAACTATTAGGATAAGTCCTCTTACTCTCTTTTATAAAACCCAAACCCTTGATATTCAATTTCCTGATCGCCTGAGATTCTTCAGGGGTGATCTTACGCGCGATCCAGATAAAAGATTTTTTACGGTATAATCTTTCCCTTAAAAAAGACTGCTCTAAATGCAATATCGGAGAAAGCTTTCTTATGACCTCTTCCTTATCCTTGTCGCGCATTTGAAGAGGCGCGGCATAAAGAGAATCCAGCGGTATATTCACTGCCAGAGGTTTTATATTCGCATCGTAAATAGTCCCTCTTAAGGGCTCTAATTCCAGGAATAAATTATGTTGTTTTCTGGCGATGCTGTCGAGATAGCCTGAACTGAAGGTTTGGATATAGATGACGCGGAGAGTGCAGAATATTAAAAAAAGAAGGAAGAATAAAAACACCGCATCGACCTTGCGGCGATAGTTGCTTATATACACTATTAGATAAGTTTATGGATTGATTGTCTTTGCTTCGGCCTGCCTTTTGATGCCGAAGAGACGAGATAATAAGTTTTCTTTATTAACTGCCTGCGTGCCTGCCCTTAAATTGCCTTTATTGCTGACAAATTTTACCAAGCGATAGCTATTGGGCATCTCGTAATCGGAGCACTTAGCAATGCTATCGCCGATCTGCACTAAAGAAGCATCTTTATTGATATTATATCTTAAGATGCTGTTCTTATCAAGCAAATCATCGAAAGCCACCCTCTTCTTTTGCCCCACATAGGCCATGCGCAAGATCTCTGTCTGCTGGAATACATAAAGGACACAAAGGAAGGTAATTAAACTCGAGGTTAATAAAAATCGGGATAATCTCATTTTTTAGAGCCTCTCTGCAACTCTAAATTTAGCGCTGCGGCTAGCAGGATTCGCCTCTACTTCCTGGGCTAGCGGTGTCAGGGGCTTAGGCGTAATTATCTCCACCAGGCCCTCTGCTAAAAATTTACGAAAACTATGCTTTACGATCCGGTCCTCAAGCGAGTGAAAAGAAATCACGCATATCCGCGCTTTCTTATTAAGCAATTCCACTGCCTTATTTATTGCTGTTTCTAAAGTCTCCAGTTCCCTGTTGACCGCAATACGCACTGCCTGGAAAGTCCTGGTTGCCGGATGTATGCGATAATGCCTGTAGCGGTAACGATAGGGTATCGCTTTTAATACAATGTTACTTAATTGTAACGTAGTAGAAATGGGCTGCTTCTCTCTCTCGCTTACCAGGATCCTGGCAATACGGTTATGCCAGCGTTCCTCCCCGAAAGTCCAGAGCATCGAAGAGATCTCCTCTTCGTTAAGATTATTTATCAGGTCATACGCGGATATATAGCTGGACCTGTCTAAACGCATATCCAGCGGACCTTCTTCCTGAAAACTAAAACCCCGCTGGGGATCATCCAGCTGAAAAGAAGAGATACCTAAATCAAGCAATATGCCGTCTACCTTATCGATATTTAAATCCTTTAAAATAGTATCTATATCAAGGAAGTTGCCGTGCACGAATTCGCAGGAAGAACTATAATCACTCAGCCTCTGGCGCGCTATATTCAGGGATTCCTCATCCCGGTCAATACCCACAATCCGGCCGCCC
>JALOCE010000119.1 GCA_023227925.1 Candidatus Omnitrophota bacterium | reverse complement strand
AACGAGAGATTTATTAAGGTTTTGAAAAAAATATTATAACGGGAGATAAAATATGATCCTAGTATTAAGGCCGGATGCAACCGAGGCACAGATAAATCATATTATCGAGAAGGTAAAGAAGCTGGGCTTGACACCGCATGTTTCAAAAGGGACCGAGCGCACCATCATCGGCGTGATCGGCCCGGAAGATGTTTTGCGCGTAACGCCTTTGGAAGTTTTTCCGGGTATAGAAAAAGTAATACCGGTTTTAGCGCCTTATAGGCTTGTTTCGAGGGAGTTTAAACAGGAAGATTCAGTCATTGATTTAGGCAAGGGTGTAAAAGTCGGCGGAAATAAGATAGTCGTTATGGCCGGTCCCTGCACAGTTGAAAATCTGGATATGCTATACGAGATCGCCAAGGAAACAAAAAAGGCAGGAGCCAATGTTTTAAGGGGCGGTGCTTTTAAGCCGCGCACCTCGCCTTACAGTTTTCAGGGGCTAGGCGAAGAGGGATTAAAATATTTAAATAAAGTCGGAACTGAACTGGGGCTTTTGACTGTCAGCGAAGTAATGGATACACGGGATGTGGAATTGGTAGCCAAATATATCGATATCCTGCAGATCGGCGCGCGCAATATGCAGAATTTCAATCTGCTTAAAGAGGTAGGCTCGACGCAAAAGCCGGTATTATTAAAACGCGGTATGTCTTCTACGATCAAGGAGCTTTTGATGTCCGCGGAATATATATTGGCCGCCGGGAATTTCAATGTTGTATTATGCGAACGCGGCATACGCACATTTGAAGATGCCACGCGCAACACTTTAGATGTAAGCGCAGTGCCTATAGTAAAGCAACTTTCGCATTTACCCATAATCATTGACCCAAGCCACGCTGCGGGTAAATGGGGGCTGGTGCCTGCGCTTTCCAAGGCCGCAGTTGCAGCCGGAGCAGATGGCCTGATAATCGAGGTGCATAACCATCCCGAGGAGGCGGTCTCTGACGGCGCGCAGTCGCTCTTGCCGTCTAATTTCAGCCAGCTGATGAATGAGTTGAAATCATTAGCTAAGGCAATGGGGAGAGAAATTTAATGAGTTTATTTAATCGGGTCGCGATTATCGGAGTGGGTTTGATAGGAGGCTCGATAGCTTTAGAAATTAAAAATAAGCGCCTGGCCCGGGAAATAGTGGGAGTGGGCCGGCATAAAAGAAACCTGTCATTAGCCAAAAAAATCAGGGCGATAGATAAAGGTTCCCAGGATCTAAAGATTATCAAGGATGCGGATCTGGTAATTTTGGCAACGCCTGTAAGCAGCATACTAAATTTAGCGCCGCAAATAGCCAGGCTTATCAAGCCCGGCTGTATCGTTACCGATGTGGGGAGTACAAAAAAAGAAATAGTCTCTAAGTTAGAGAAGATTTTCTCCCGGTATGTCGGTAGCCATCCTTTAGCCGGTTCAGAAAAGCGGGGTATTGATTTTGCCCGGCCCGGCATATTTAAAAATTCATTTTGCGTTTTGACGCCGACAAAAAAAACGGAGAAACAGGCTTTGGCTAAAGTAAGGAAGCTCTGGGCGAGCCTTGGCGCAAGGGTGGTTGATATGACGCCGGCCTCTCACGATAAAATTTTATCTTTCGTAAGCCATCTTCCGCATATCGCTGCTTTTTCTTTGATCGGCGCTGTCCCTAAAGAATGCTTAAGCTTTGCCCCCGGAGGATTAAGGGATACGACGCGCATTGCCGCCTCCGATACTGAAATTTGGAGCGATATCTTTTTAAGTAATCAAAAAAATATAATCAAGGCCATAGATTTACTCCAGGGTAATTTAACGAAAATAAAATCGGCGATCCATAATAAAAACAAAAAAGCATTGACTGCATTCCTCCGGGAAGCAAAACAAAAAAGAGAAATTTTGTAGATGATTATTGCTGTTGATGGACCCGCGGGTGCAGGTAAGAGCACCGTTTCCAAAATATTAGCCCAGAGATTGGGCTTTCTTTATATTGACACCGGGGCAATGTACCGCGCCCTGACGTTAAAAGCCCTGGAAGATAATACGGACTTAAAAGACGAAGAGAAGGTTATTGAACTGGTATCTTCGATCAGCATCGATCTGATAAATAACCCGGATGGTTCTCTGAAGGTATTGCTGGATGGCCGCGATGTCAGCCGCCTGATACGGGAGCCGCGTATAACCAAAAGCGTCTCCGATATTGCCAAGATAAAAGGCGTGCGGGAAAAAATGCTGATACTGCAGAGGGGCCTCGGCCTCAAGAATAATGCGGTTTTAGACGGCAGGGATATCGGGACGGTGGTTTTTCCAAACGCAGATAAAAAGTTCTATATCGACGCAAATTTCAAAGAAAGGGTCAGGCGCAGGTATAAAGAGTTGAAAGAGATGGGGCAGGAAGTGACCGAGGAAGATATTGATAAGGATTTACGTAACCGCGATACAATCGACTCCACGCGTAAAATCGCCCCCCTTAGAAAAGCAGACGACGCAGTCCTTATAGATACTACAGATATGACAATCGAGGAAGTAGCCAATAAAATGTTTGAGATCATAGACAATGGATAGATCTTTAATCCGTAATTTTTCAATTATCGCCCATATAGATCACGGTAAATCTACTCTGGCGGACAGGATACTGGAAGTCACCGGAGCAGTAGATAAAAGGCACGCCAATAACCAGCTCTTAGACGATATGGATTTAGAAAGAGAGCGCGGCATAACCATTAAGGCATCCATGGTGAGGCTTTCTTATCGCGCAAGAGATGGCCGTGATTACATATTAAACCTTATCGATACTCCCGGCCATGTAGATTTTACTTACGAGGTCTCCAAGTCCCTGGCTGCCTGTGAAGGAGCGATCCTTGTAGTCGATGCAGGGCAGGGCATAGAAGCGCAGACAGTAGCCAATTTTTATCTTGCCAAAAATAATAACCTTAAAGTTATCCCGGTGATCAACAAAATAGATTTAAGCTCTGCGGATATCCCCCGCGTAAAAAAACAGATTATCAGCATCCTGGGGTTTGACGAAGAAGAAATACTCCTTGCTTCTGCCAAGGAAGGGACCGGTGTATCGGATATATTAGAAAAAATAGTAGAGGTTGTCCCTGCTCCTTCCGGAGAAGTAACTAATCCTTTAAAGGCGCTGGTTTTTGATTGTCGTTTTGACGCTTTTAAAGGTGTAGTGGTTTTTGTCAGGGTGGTTGATGGCGTGATTAATCCTTCGACCCAGCTTAAGATGATGCATTCGGGTTCACTCTATAAAATAGAGGAATTGGGCGTATTGAGGGATTTGAAATATACGAAAGTCGATAGCCTTACTTGCGGCGAGGTCGGTTATTTTACTGCTAATATCCGCGATCCCAGGGAGATTATTATCGGGGATACTATCACCGATAATAAAAATTCCTGTCAACAGGCGTTACCGGGCTACCGTACTTTAAAGCCGCTGGTTTTTTGCGGGATATATCCTGTCAATGCCGCTGACTTTTCCGCTTTGCGCGACGCTATGGATAAGCTGAAACTTTCGGATGCTTCTTTTGTATTTGAGCCCGAGAATTCGCAGTCATTCGGTTATGGTTTTCGCTGCGGGTTCCTCGGATTACTGCATATGGAAATTGTACAGGAGCGGCTTGAGCGCGAGTATAACCTGAATTTGATCCTCACTGTCCCTAACGTAGTGTATAAAATAAAAAGGCATGACGGCCAGGAGATGGAAGTGCATACGCCGGCGGATTACTCTAATCAGGATGTAATGGAGGCATATGAGCCGTATGTGAAGTTGTTGATGATCGTGCCGGTTGATACTATCGATGATGTCTGCGAGCTGGCCAAATCCCGCCGGGGGATCTTTCAGTCAAACGATTACCTGGGAGATGACCGGATTAAAATAGTTTTTAATATACCACTTTCCGAAATTATTGTTGATTTTTATGATAGAATGAAGTCTGCCACCAAGGGGTATGGTTCGCTTGATTATGAATTGAATGATTATCTGCCGACCAAACTGGTACGGCTCGATATTATGCTAAACGGCGTCATATGCGATGCTTTTTCCTCTCTTATGTATAAAGATAAGGCGATCCATAAGGCCCACGCCGTAGTGGGTAAGTTGAAAGAGTTGGTCCCCAGGCAGGTATTTGAAGTAGTGATACAAGCTGTAATTGGTTCCCAGATCATAGCTTCTCAGAAGGTGCGGCCTCTTTCCAAGGCAGTGACCAGCAAATGCTACGGTGGAGATATTACGCGTAAGCGAAAACTCTGGGAAAAACAAAAAGAAGGAAAGAAGAGGCTAAAACAATTTGGCAGGGTGGAGATCCCGCAAGAGGCATTTCTCGAGGTGTTAAAAATATGAGTATTAGAAAAAAATCTGTAGTCAGGGATTGGGTAGAGTCGATTATCGTTGCTTTTATTTTGGCGATGGTTATCCGCACTTTTATTGTCCAGGCATTTAAAATCCCTACCGGCTCTATGCGGCCTACATTATTGGAAGGCGATATAATCCTGGTGAATAAATTTATCTACGGGGCAAAGGTTCCCTTTATAGATTTAAGGCTGCCGGCGGCACAGCAGTTTAAAAGAGGGGATGTGATCGTTTTTATTTATCCCGATGACCCCAAGAAAGATTTTATAAAGAGGCTCGTGGCCCTGCCCGGAGAAACGGTGGAGATCAGAAGCGGCACTATCTATATCAATGGCCAGCCGCTTTTGGATCCTATATTCAACCAGAGATACTATTATAATAGAGGGGAATTTGGCACGGAAGATAAGAAAATAATAGTGCCGAAAGACAGCTTTTTTGTTTTAGGCGATAATTCCGCTTCTTCGCAGGATAGCCGCTACTGGGGTTTTGTGCCCCGGAGCAATGTCTTAGGCAAGGCGATATTGATTTACTGGCCGCCTCAGCGCATCAGGATAATCAAATGAACTTCGCAAACAAAATATCGGTTTTCAGGATTTTAAGCGTACCCTTTTTTATCGCCTGTATCGTCTATTATTCTCCCGAAGACAGGGAGTATTTAAGGTGGGTAGCGCTGGGTATTTTTTGTCTGGCAGTTATATCGGATGCGGTAGACGGTTATATTGCCAGAGTCTCAAAGCAGATATCAAAGGCCGGTGCGGTGTTGGACCCGTTAGGAGATAAACTGCTCCTGATCAGTTCTTTTATCTGCCTTTTTTTAAGGCAGGATTTTCCTCAAGAGATATATTTCCCGATCTGGGTGACCCTGATTGTCATCAGCAGGGATGTGTTGATCCTGTTGGGCGCGGTAGTTATTTTTATGGTGAAACAGAATCTCAATGTTTCTCCTACGATTTGGGGCAAGCTTACTACGACTTTCCAGATGTTTGCCGTGATTGGCG
>JALOCE010000118.1 GCA_023227925.1 Candidatus Omnitrophota bacterium | reverse complement strand
AGTCTTGATCGGGGCGGAAGTCGAGATCGAGGATTTGGATACCGGCGATCCGATAAAATATACCCTGGTCTCGGAGGCGGAAGCTGACTATGAAGAGGGTAAGATTTCCGTTACCTCTCCGGTTGGGGCAGCGCTCTTGAATCATAAAAAAGGTGATATTGTCGAGATCCAGGTCCCGGCAGGGGCATTAAAATATAAGATACTGAAAATATCAAGATAACGGAGGGATCATGTTCAGGGAAAAAATCAAGGTTCTTGATTGCACGATCAGAGACGGCGGCTTGATCAATAATCACGATTTTGACCTGCGTTTTGTGCGCGAGGTCTATAAGGCGCTTTCAGAGGCTGGCGTAGATTATATGGAGATGGGCTATAAAAATTCCAAGAAGCTTTTTTCCGCAAAAGAATACGGCAAGTGGAAGTTTTGCGAAGATGATGACATAAAAAAAGTTATCGATGGCATTAAGTCTAACACGAAGATATCCGTGATGGTGGACGTGGACAGGGTGGATGTCGAAGATGTCCTGCCGCGTAAAAACAGCCCCGTGGCGATGATAAGAGTGGCTTCTTATGTCAAGGATATCGACAAGGCCATATTTCTGGTGAACCACTTCGCGGATAAAGGTTATGAGACCACGGTAAATATTATGGCTATCTCGCGCGCCCTGGATAATGAATTGACCGAAGCGCTGGAACAGCTGGAAAAAGAAAGCAAAGCCAAGGTGATCTATATCGTGGATAGTTTCGGGGCCTTGTATCAGGAGACGACGGAATTTCTTATCAAAAAAGCCAGGAGTATCGTAAAGACAAAAGAGATAGGGATGCACGCGCATAATAATCAGCAGCTGGCTTTTTCGAATACTATTGAGGCGATCATTCATGACGCGAATTTTGTGGATGGCACGGTCTATGGCCTGGGACGGGCTGCGGGAAATTGCCCTCTGGAGTTGATCCTGGGATTCCTGAAGAACCCCAAATTTGATATCCGCCCGATCCTGGATTTGATTTCCAAGGAATTTGTCCCTTTGCGGGAAAAGATCGAATGGGGCTATATTATTCCTTATGCTATCACCGGTATTTTAGATGAGCATCCCCGCGCGGCAATGGCGTTACGTAACAGCGATAAAAAAGAAAATTACCGCGAGTTCTATGAAAAATTAGTCAGTGAGGTCGGGGAGTAAGTAATGGATATCCTGGAATTTAAGAAGCAGCCCATCATGGGCATCGTGCGCGGCGCAAAGCTGGAACAAATCGAGCCATTGATTGAGACGGTTATCTCAAGCGGCCTGAAGACCCTGGAGATAACAATGAACACCAAGGATGCTCCGCAATTGATCCAGCGTGCCAGGAGTATCGCGCAAAAGCGTTTGGTGCTGGGCGCAGGCACAGTGCTGGATATGGATAGTTTAAAGCGAGCTTTAGATTCCGGAGCGACTTTTATTGTAATGCCTGTTCTCATCAAGGATGTTTTAGGGTATTGCGTAAAAAATAAAATACCCGCTTTCCCCGGAGCGCTCACCCCGCAGGAGATTTATTCTGCCTGGGATTCGGGCGCAACTATGGTCAAGGTTTTCCCGGTGAAATTCTTCGGCCCGGATTATTTTCGGGAGATCAAAGGGCCTTTTGATGATATCGAACTTTTAGCCTGCGCAGGCGTAACTGCACAGAATATGAATGAAGATTTTGCCTCTGGCGCGAGTGCTGTGTCTTTTGGCGCAAGCGTCTTTAAAAAAGAATGGCTGGAAAATAAAGATTACCAGAGTATCGGTTCTGCAATAAAGGCGTATTTGGAGAAATTACCTTTAAGGAAAAAAGAGGGGGGAGCGAAATGTTAAGGAAATTTTTTATGGCCATGTTTTTTGTTTTTGCTATCACCAGCATCTCGAAAGGAGCAACGGATATGGATAACAAGATTGTAGTCCTGCAAACGAATCAGGGGGCAATAGAAATAAAACTTATGCCTGAAGTAGCGCCTAAGGCCTGCGAGAATTTTACCAAGTTAGTGGAAAAAGGTTATTACGATGGCCTTATTTTTCACAGGGTAATAAAGGATTTTATGATCCAGGGCGGAGATCCGACCGGAACAGGTATGGGCGGAAATTCTATCTGGGGCCAGCCTTTTAGCGATGAAGTCAGCCCGAATGTCGGGTTTGATAAAGTAGGGCTCCTGGCAATGGCAAACGCCGGGCCCAATACCAACGGCAGCCAATTTTTTATTACTACGGCTAAAACGCCTTGGTTAAATATGCGCCATACTATTTTCGGAGAAGTCGTCTCCGGTTATGATGTAGTGCAGAAGATCGAGAGCGCGCAGACAGGCGCCTCTGACCGCCCGGTATCCGAGCAGAAAATTATCAAGGCGTATTTGAAGTAAGATAAAATAATATGGACCAGAAGATCAGGGCGATCCTTTTTTATTTGAGCGTAATTTTATTTTTTATCTTCTTGCCTAGCGTCCTGCTTTATTCATTCGGTTATAAATTAGATAAGAGCAGGTTCCGTTTTACCAAGACAGGGTTGATCTACGTCAAAACGATCCCGGATGGCGCCCAGGTATATTTAAATGAAAGGCGCCTCAAAGAGGCCACGCCGGCAACTATCGAGGAACTCCTGCCCGGTAAGTACAGGCTCCTCCTGGATTTGGAATCATATTATCCCTGGCAACAGGTCATTACTGTCGAACCCGGTAAGACTACCCTCCTGGATGGCATAGTCCTTTTTTCAAAGAAGCCCCATTCCAATAAGATCAATATTATCGATGTAGATGATTTTTATATAACGCCTGAAGATAATGGCTATGCTTATTGTATTTCAAACAACAGGACCACTCTTTCGAAGGTTAACTTAAACCCCAAAGCGGCAGAGACGGGATTTTTTTATGACGGATTAGAACTGCCGGCAAACATTAAATTTCTGTCTCTTTCGCCCGATAAGAAAAAAATCCTCTATGCAAGCGGTAACAAGCTGAATATCCTGTATCTGCCTTCGGCGAAAGAAAGCATCTTAGAAACGAAGAATAAAAACTTTTCTTTTGCCGCCAGCGACAGGATCGTGGATGCCTTTTGGTATTCCGACAGCGAGCACGTGATCTGCGTTACCGCAAAGGATATAAAGATCTACGAGCTGATGAGCAAGGGTAAAGATAATATCGTGGCACTCCTTGAATTACGCGATAACCGCCCCAAGGTATTTTATGACTCCAATGATGACATCCTTTATTATACCGATCTTCAGGAAGATGCCGACGGCAGGCAACACAGGGGATTATACCGCCTGGATATAACCAAGAGGACATTCCTTCCTTTCCTGAAAGAAAAAGAATAGAATTTTAAATAAATGCAAAAGGATTTTGATTTTTTAAAGCGGACTTTTGAGATCATTCCCGCCTTTATCTCCTGGTCAATACTGATCACCCTGTTATTATTCGTTTTTTTAAGGCCGATGATCTTCGCGTTTTTTATCATCACCTTCGATATCTTCTGGGTGATCCGGTTGCTTTATTTATCTTCTCTTTTGGTCATCGCCCACCGGCGCCTGAATAAAGAAAAGAAAAAGAATTGGGTGGCTCTCTGCGCAAGATCATTCGGCCAGAAATGGGAAGGGCTTTACCATGCGGTAATATTCCCTGTTTATAAAGAAGGCCTGGATACGCTTATCCCTTCATTAGAGGCATTAAAGAATACCGACTATCCTAAAAAAAAGATAATCGTGGTTTTGGCTTTTGAGGCAAGAGTCAAAGACTCGGCGCAAAAAGCAGCTGCCTTGGAAGCCAGGTATAAAAATCAATTTTTTTCTCTTCTGTCGACTTTTCATCCTGACGGGTTAGAGCATGAGACGCGGACAAAAGGGGCGAATGCCACCTGGGCGGCTAAAAAATTAAAAGAGCTGCTCGACAGCCACAACATTAATTATGAAGATGTAATACTTTCTTGTTTTGACGCCGATACCTGCGTAGAGAAAGAGTATTTCGGCTGCCTTACTTATCAGTATTTGAAAGCGCCCAACCCTTTAAGATGCAGCTACCAGCCTATGCCGGTTTATAATAATAATATCTGGTATGCGCCATCTTTTGCGCGGGTCATTGAGATAGCTTCTTCTTACTGCGAATTGATAGATAGCATGCGCCTGGAGAAATTTGTCACTTTTTCCAGCCACAGCATGAGTTTTAAGACGCTGGTCGATATCGATTATTGGCCGGTAGATAAGATATCGGATGATTCCCTGATCTATTGGAAGGCATACATACATTACAACGGTGATTATAAGGTGGTCCCGTTGTATATTACCGTATCGATGGATGTGGCTTATGGAAAGAATATATTCCAGACATTAGTGACGCAATACAGGCAGAAGAGGCGCTGGGCGTGGGGGATAGAAGTTTTTCCTTATTTAATGCTGGAATTCAGGAAGAATAATCTTATTCCGCTCAGGGATAAAATAAGAAAGATATTCCATGTTTTAGACAGCCATATCAGCTGGGCAACATGGGCGCTGATTTTAACGGTGATCAGCCCCATTCCTTTGATACTCAGCGAAAGTTTATTTAAGGGAGCGGTGATCGGTTTCAACCTGCCGAAGGTAAGCGCCGTAATTTTTAACCTGACAAATATTACGGTTTTATTATGGATGGTCTTGAGCTGGGAGCTCCTGCCGCCGAAACCGAAAGACCTGAAATTTATAGCTACGGTTAAAATATTCAGCCAATGGCTCTTTGTGCCCCTGGTGATGATGTTTATGGGCTCAACCCCGGCCCTGGAAGCCCAGACAAGGCTTGCGCTTGGCAGGTATATGGAGTTTCAGTATACCGAAAAACAAAAAAGCCCCAAAATTGCTGGGGTTTTCTTGTAGGTGATAGGCCTTTACAGCTTTCGCTATCCTACCGACCTCCTTGTTCTGTTCCTATATAGAGTATGACACATTCCTGCCGGAAATCAAGGGGCGGGAATAATAAATATTGACAAGCGCCCGGCAACATATATAATAATTTTATATTTATAAAAAGTTTATACTCCGCACTATGTCGGAGTTAAACAAGCGCTATACGCTAAGAGGCAGCGCTTGTTTCAAGGAGGATAAAAATGCAGAGAAACTTAGTGAAAATGTTTTCATTATTATTAGGTTTGGTTCTTTTTACCGGCCTTTGCTGGGCGGATGAAGGCGTAACAGAAGTAAAAGAAGAGGCGCAATCGAAGTCCCTTGCGGCAATAGAATTCCTTTCCGGTTACAGCAAGGCAAACTTAAAACGCGGGGGAAATTATACGACTGTTCCCATTATCGTTGATTTTGATTTTGACCTTAAGCCCTTGACCAAAAAAATAGGATTTAATCCTCCGATGTTGTTACAGTTCCTGGTAGAGCCGTCCATCTCTCCC
>JALOCE010000010.1 GCA_023227925.1 Candidatus Omnitrophota bacterium | reverse complement strand
TATAGTGCCTGTTTTTACCATCGCATCGATTATAAGCACGGGGATATTCTTTTTTTCTCCCAACATCATTGCATCGAGAATAGTCGCGGTTAAATTTGAGGCGCGCCTAAAAATCAACTTCTCAATCCTCTCTTTTAGCCAAAGGGAGAATCTTCGCACTGCCGACATACAGCTCTTATTTAGACAGAGGCTCCTTTCTATAAACTTAGCGCGCATAATTAAACGGATACCCTGATTGTATAAATAGCGGTTATAATTATTCCGTTTAGAGCCACCGTACCGGAAGGGCTGATTGAGGCTACCGGTAAGTATTAATCCTTCAGAATAAGATAGATCCTGCTTGCCTTCTGTATATACCATAATTTCGCCGCAACATTTATATTTGGCACCATTAAATTGCACCTCATCCACGTTAAAGACAAAAGAAACCTTGTTAAACCTTGATATTGGCGGACTGTTGACAAAGCCTTTTACGGTATATAACTCATTGTGGTAGTAAGGGATAAAATTTAAGATGTGGCTACGGGGCAAAAATTCGTAATTTTTTAATGCGGAGATGCCCAGAAAAAAAACAGTACAACATATCAGTATATCAAAGATTAATCCTTTTTTTATAAAGAAGAGGCTAAAAATAAAAAATATTACTGTTGCCGGGTAAAAGGGCAGATGAACCCTTATCAGGCTGGACACAAATATGCCCAAAGAGAAGAAAAGCGCCAGGAAAACCAGGGGCCGCTTCATTATTTTATTCCACGAAAAACAAATCTTTCAATTTCTGGAACCTGTATTCACCGATGCCTTTTATGTCTTTCAATTCATCGATACTCTTAAGACGGCCGCGTTCCTGGCGGTACCCTATAATCTTTCCTGCCAGTTTCGGGCTTATCCTCTGCGTACGCAATAAATCCTGGAGCCCCGCCCTATTTATATCTATCCTGGCAATCTGATTATCTGCCTTCGTGATCTTGCTTAGATAAGGATTATTATTACTGATAAATTTTATACCCAAGCCGAACAATGCTATGCTGATTAAAAAAATGATTGTTTTACGCTCCTGGGGAGTCAGGCCTAACATAAATCTTCCTCTTTCCTTGCCTTAATAGACGCGATACAAATAAAAATCTAACAAGGATTACGAAGATTTTAATATTAAGTTATGCGGAGCGAACGCGGAAAAAAATAAGGAATTTTGAAAGCAGCTTTTTCGGCGTGACTCGCTGGTCTTGGGAAGATGTATTTTGCTCTGTCTTTACGGATTCTAAAATCCGCGCTATCGTCATTAATTCCGGTTTTTCTAATTTCACACCAACATGATACTTGCTAAGATTAACCCTGGTCACCCAAATTACTTCGCCTCGTGTATAAAAGGGATCGCTATAGCCAGGGACATCGAGCCAGATATCTAAAGTAGTAGAGGTCCGTAATTTCTTATCGGTAACCAAACCTATACCGTTGGCACTAATATCGCGCGTTTGGCACTTTCCTTCTTTATTAGAATCGATATTTACGTACCCTAAGCATACTGTTGCCGGCAACCTCGCGAACATCCTCCTGTCTTCAAGGCCTGGCTTTAACATATTTTACCCCGTGGCTTGCCGCATCCCAGACCTCCGGAATACGGCTTTATCGGTAAATAGTGCTTTTAAGCTACACTAAAAATATGTCTTATTTTCTTTACGATTTCAAGAGGATTTAGTTAAGGCGGGGAAAACGGTTTCAAATCAATATGTGCCAAAAGAATCGGGAATATCGGGGCCATTTCGCGCATGGCCGGCCCTTCTGATCTTTAAGGCCAGCATTTCCTGGGTTATATTCAAAAAATGCAAGAGGGCGCTCTTATCCATATCGATAAATTCCAACCCCATTCTAAAAACCGGGGCTTTGTTCCTTATTTCTTCATGTATATATTTAACCCTGCCTTTACCGATTAAAGGCTGTTCCAGCAATCCTGAAATTAATTCAAAATATACGATCTTATCAAGTATGTCTATTTTTTCCTTCGAATATACAGAGACGCCAAGAAAGCTTATATCAATTACATCGACCTTAAAACTGGAGATCGCGCCATCTTCTGTTTTAAGGTCTATGTGCCCTTCAATGTCATACCTGATGTATTCTCGTCTTTCAGCCATATCAATGTCCTTTTAAACACTAATTTATCACTTCTTTTCTAAGTGTCAAACGATTATTGATATTGCTAAAGGGGCAGGTTAAGAGCGGCTGTCGGGAGCATAACTTAAGAAAATTGCGTGACTTCCAGGAGATTATCTACGCCAAAATCTAAGCCTGCCCGCCATAAATTATTATCTTCTTCTTTTGACCAGACGACATTGGCCTTACGGCACACAGGCCGTTGGAAATAATAATCAATGATAATTTCCACCTTATCATTGGCTGTAAGCGGATAATTGCTAAAGACCCCGGCTCCTCTGGCGCTGATATCCCTTAAGACAACAGGGATCCTTACGCTGTCATTAATAACCAGGGTGGCAGCGGATTCGATGATATACCTGGTGTATGAACGCCGGTTAAATGAAGTATATCTTTCCTCCATGGGAATACCCCCAATAAATATACCTGATTATTTCCGGGGTTACAACCGAATATATAGGGGTTTAAGAAAGCGGTTTCAAATTATATGACAATATTGACCAGTTTATTGGGGACAAGGATAAAGTTCTTGATGGGGCTGTTGAGCCAGGGTTTTAGCTTTTCATCGGCTAAAACCAGTTCTTTGAGCCTGGCTTCGGCAGTACCGGAGGGCACTTCTATTTTTGCGCGGACCTTGCCATTTACCTGGATAACGATAGTCACATTCGCTTCGATAAGCATAGCCGGGTTATATTTCGGCCACTCGGCTTTAAAAATACTCTCTTTATTGCCAAGTGCCTGCCATAGCTCCTCCGCAAAATGCGGGATAAAGGGGCTAAGCATAATGAGCAGATTGGAAAAAACTTCCTTATCCGCTTGCGACTGATAGATGGCATTGACAAATTCCATAATGCTGGCGATCGCAGTATTGAACTTAAAGCTCTCGATATCTTCAGTGACTTTTTTAATCGTCTTGTGCATAATCCTGATTAAAGGGGCATCGGATTTATCTTTTAAATTATCCTGTATGCGCCAGACGCGATTGAGGAAACGGAAGGCGCCTTCTATGCCGCGGTCATCCCACTCCAATTCAGTCTCCGGAGGAGCGGCAAAAAGAATGAATAGCCTTAAAGTATCTGCGCCGTATTCTTTAATAATGGAATCCGGGTCAACGATGTTGCCGCGCGATTTAGACATTACCTCGCCTTCTTTTAAAACCATCCCTTGCGTGAGCAGGCGGGTAAAAGGTTCTGAAAAATCTATCATGCCTAAGTCCTTAAAAAATTTAGTGAAAAAGCGCGAATATAATAAATGCAAAATCGCATGTTCAATACCGCCGATATACTGGTCAACCGGCATCCAATATTTTGCTTCCTGCTTACTAAAAGGCTCTTTGTCAAAGCCAGGCGAACAGAATCTTAAAAAATACCAGGAGGAATCAAAGAAGGTCGCCATAGTATCTGTTTCACGGCGGGCCGGGCCTTTACATTTAGGGCAGGTTACATTCACAAATTCTTTTACTTTACCTAAGGGGCTGCCGCCTTCGCCGGTAAAAGGCGCATCTTTGGGTAATTCAACGGGTAAATTCTCATAAGGGACAGGAACAACCCCGCATTTAGGGCAATAAATCATCGGTATAGGCGTGCCCCAGTAACGTTGACGCGAGATAAGCCAGTCGCGCAGGCGCCAATGCGTCTTAATTTTACCGATTCCGGTCTGTCCCATCCATTCCGCAATCTTTGTTTTAGCTTCCTGGTTAGCTAGCCCATCGAATTGAGCAGAATTAATCTGTGTACCATCGCCTTCGTAGGCCTCCTTCATTTCATCTGGTGACATGGCGGCATTACGGCTTGGCGACTTTATAACGACTCTCATCGCTAATTTGTGCTCTTTAGCAAACAGGAAATCCCGCTGGTCATGCGTAGGCACAGCCATAATTGCACCAGTGCCATATTCCATTAAGACATAATCCGCTACCCAAATGGGGATCTCTTCGTTGTTTACAGGATTGACTGCGTAACTGCCGGTAAAAACACCTTCCTTCTTTACATCAGAAGAGATACGCGCGGCGTTACTTTCGCGGGCAACCTTATCGATAAACTTTAAAGCTTCTTTTTCCTGCGGTTTGCCTTTGATGATATTTTTTACTAAAGGATGCTCCGGGGCTAAGACAATATAAGTTGCGCCAAATATTGTATCCACGCGCGTGGTAAAAACCGGAATAGTGGTTTCGGTGTCTTTAAGACGGAAATATATCTCAACGCCCTGGCTTTTGCCGATCCAGTTCGTCTGCATGCTCAAGACCCTCTCCGGCCAATCTTTTAACTGCGTCAAATCTTCTAAGAGGCGCTCTTTATATTCGGTGATCTTTAAGAACCATTGCTCTAAATCTTTCTGCTCTACCTTGGCGTGGCAGCGCCAGCAGCCATCCTCGATGACTTCTTCATTCGCCAATGTCGTTTCACAGGACGGGCACCAATTCACCGTCGCTGCTTTTCTATAAGCCAGGCCGCGTTCGAACATCTTCAGGAATATCCATTGGTTCCATTTATAATAGCTAGCGTCACAGGTAGAAACTTCTCTTTCCCAATCATAAGAAAAACCCATTCTCTCCAACTCCAGCTTCATCCAATCAATACATTTATGCGTCCAGATATCCGGCTTGGTCTTATTTTTTATCGCGGCATTTTCCGCCGGCTGGCCAAAGGCATCAAAACCCATCGGATGTAATACGCTATAGCCCTGTATCATCTTAAAGCGCGCTGCCACATCGCCGATAGTATAATTGCGCACATGCCCCATATGGATCTTTCCCGACGGATAAGGGAACATCTCCAGAAGGTAATATTTTTTCCTTTTCGGGTCGGCAGAAACATTAAAAATCTTATTCTCTGCCCAGGCCTTCTGCCATTTTGCTTCGATTTCTTTAAAAGGGTAGCCCATATTATTATTTGCCCCTTGAATTGCCGACAATCTTTAAATTCATCGTGCCCTAAATTATACTCCCCTTGCGAATTAGCGTCAAGGTCATAATAAAAGGGCGGTCTTTTAGCCGCCCCCTATAAACTTTTCATTAATGAAAAGTTTGTGGAGCTGGAGGGATTTGAACCCTCGACCCCTTGCATGCCATGCAAGTGCTCTCCCAGCTGAGCTACAGCCCCATAAATTTAATAATACAAATCCATTGACTTTGCTATTTTAGAATATAAAATAGTCTACGTCAACTAATTATTGCCGAAGTGGTGGAATGGCATACACGTCGGTCTCAAAAACCGATGAGCGTAAGCTCGTAAGGGTTCAACTCCCTTCTTCGGCACCATCCCCAAAAATTCACGAATTAGCGCTGCGGTTTCTTGAGTTTAGAACTTAACGACGAAAGAGCCTCTTCTTCGAAGAGATCCCGGCTGGCCCGCTTATGCTCTTTAGTTTCCTCCCAAGCGCCTCCGCCCAATACTGCGTAAGCCTTCACCTCGTTGGCAAGCTTGTAGAACTGTAAGGCAATGAGCTCTTTTTGCGCGCCATATAGCGAACGCTGCGCGTCAAGAACGCTCAAGTAACTGTCAATCCCATTCGTATAACGTTTACTCGAGATAGTATAAACCTTCTGCGCGGAATCAACCATGGACTGCTGCACTGCTATCTGCTCATCTACCGTGCCTTGCACAGCTAGAACATCAGCCACTTCCTTAAAAGCTGTCTGGATGGTCTTTTCATATTTGGTCAACGCGATTTTCCGATCCGCATTGCTGACCCTGTATGCCGCCCAGGTACGCATGTCAAAAATAGGCATGGTTACCTGCGGCGAGTAAATCCATGTCCCCCTGTTTGAAGATATAAGATTGGAAAATGTACTGCTTGCCGAACCCAAAGCGGTTGTCATTGAAATGCTGGGAAAAAAAGCTGCCCGGGCCGCCCCGATATTGGCATAGGCGCCTTTTAACTGATGTTCCGCGGCCATAATATCCGGCCGCTTAAGAAGCACTTCGGAAAACAAGCCGGGAAAAATATCTTTGATCGGCTTAACGCTATCTAAATTAACAGGCAAGAGGCCTTCCGGCACCGAAGAACCGGCTAAAAGATCCAGCGCATTTTTGTCCTGTGCTATCTGTTGCGTAAAACGCACGACATCGCCTTGGGCGGTATCCACCTGAGTTTGCGCCCGGCAGAGGTCTGTTTCATTTACTAACTTAACTTCATATTTCCTCAAGACTAAATTATAAGCACTCTTCTGCGCTTCAAGAGTCGATTGAGCCAGGTCAAGTTTCGCCTGATCCGCGGCAATAACCAGATAAGCCCGCGAAACTTCAGAGATAAGCGCGATCTGCGCGCTACGGCGGGCCTCCTCCGTGCCTAAATATTCTTCCAATGCCTGTTTTGTCAGGCTGCGGATACGGCCGAAGAAATCAATTTCCCAGGCGGTGATACCCAGATTAACGCTGTATTGCTCAACCACCTTCGTAGATGCCGCGGTTACGAAATCGCTGGAATAGCGCTGCTTGGTCCAGGCGCCCTCCGCATCAAGGACGGGAAATAGTTCTGAGCGCCGGACGCCATAGAGAGCCCGCGCCCTTTCCACGTTCAAAGCGGCAAGCCGCAAATCACGGTTATTCTGAAGAGCCGTCTGAATAATCTGTTGCAGTTTTGGATCAGTAAAAAAATCCTGCCATCTCAATTGGGAAGCGTCTAAAACATTGGCTGCCGGCTGCGCCTTTGGGTAAGCGGGCCCGCTGGGCCAATGCCCGGGGATCGGGTTCGCCGGCCGGCTGTACTTCGGAGCCATAGTGCAACCACCCAGACAAATAATAATCCCTAAAATTAAAATAGGTATCCGTTTCATTTTAATGTTTCTTCCCATTTCCCATAACATCCGGATTAACGATTGTGGCCTGCAGCTGTTGCTTCTGCCTGCGCCCAAAAAAGCGGGAAACAATAATGAAAAACAACGGGATAAAAATAAGGTCAATGAAAGTGGCGGAAAGCATCCCGCCGACAACCGCCGTTCCGATGGCGTTCTGGGCTCCTGCACCGGCGCCGGTGGATATCGCCAGCGGCAAGACGCCGAAAAAGAAAGCCAAAGAAGTCATTATGACCGGACGGAAACGGGTTCTCGCCGCTCCCAGGGTTGCCTCGATCAGTTTTTCTCCATGTTCCAAGCGTTGCTGCGCGAACTGAATGATGAGGATCGCGTTTTTGGTGGATAATCCCAAGGTGGTAATGAATCCAATCTGGAAGTAAACGTCATTGGGCATCCCGCGTAACCAGGTTGCCAGTGTCGCTCCGAAAACACCCAGCGGCAACATCAATAGATTAACAATGGGGATGCTCCAGCTCTCATATAACGCCGCCACGCACAAAAAGATGATCAGGATGGAAAAAGCATAAAGCGGCCCAGCCTGAGCGCCGGATTGCCGCTCCTGATAAGAAAGGCCAGTCCAATCGTGGCCAAATTCGCGGGGCAGTTTCGATGAAAGTTCTTCCATGGCTTTCATCGCTTCTCCGGAACTCCTGCCCGGCGCTGCTTCACCCTGGATGTTAATAGAGGGAAAGGCATTATAACGCTCCAGCTTCGGAGCCCCAAAGATCCAATGGCCGGAGGCAAAAGAAGAATAAGGCACCATCTTGCCTTGCGAATTGCGCACGTAAATATTTTTCAAATCCTCCGGGAGCATACGATAAGGAGCGTCGGCCTGAATATCCACGTGCTTGATCCTGCCGTCTTTAATAAAATCATTGACGTAGCTGCTGCCGAAGGTAGTAGAAATTGTATCTTGGATGGAGGCGATAGAAACACCCAGGCTTCCGGCCTTTTCCCAATCCAGATCGATCTTATATTGAGCCACGTCTTCTAATCCATTAGGCCGCACGCGGGCCAGGCGCGGATCCTTATATGCCATACCAAGAAGCTGGTTACGTGCCTCCATCAATTTCTCGTGGCCGGCGCCGCCGCGGTCCTGCAGTTGAAAGTCAAACCCTTTGGAGCTGCCTAATTCAACGATCGGCGGCGGAGAAAAAACATAAACCAGCGCCTCTTTATAGGACATAAACTCCTTCATAGCGCGAGCCGCTATGGCATCTACCTTTAGCTCTGCCTTCTTACGTAAATCCCAATCTTTAAGCTTAATAAAAGCCATGCCGGTATTTTGTCCGCGGCCGGCCTGGTTCATGCCGGAAATGGTTAAAATGGATTCAACTGCATCTTTTTCATTGGCTGTAAAATACTCCCGGACTTTTTCCATAACCGCTTCAGATTGTTCAAGTGTCGAGCCTGAAGGCAAATTACCCATAATGATCAAAACCCCCTGGTCCTCATCCGGCAAATAGCCCGTGGGCATCCGGAGAAAAACAAACAACATAGCTGCCACAATTAAAAAATAGAAAAAGACATACCGCGCATTATTATTAAACGAGTGGCCGACCAGTCGTACGTATAAATCACGGGTCCTAAAAAACTTTTGGTCGAACCAGCGAAAAAATGGACGTAAAATCCAAATGCCGCCTTCCGCAGGCTGATGCCCTTTGGGCACCGGTTTAAGGAACGTAGCGCAGAGGACCGGTGTCAACACTAAAGCCACCAATACCGAAAGAAGCATCGAGGCAATGACGGTTACAGAAAACTGACGATAAATAACACCTGTGGACCCAGAAAAAAATGCCATTGGCCCAAATACTGCCGAGAGCACCAACCCGATACCGATCAGCGCAGGAGTAATCTGCTCCATGGACTTAGCAGCAGCCTCCCGCGGCAAGAACCCTTCCTCGCTCATAAGCCTTTCCACATTTTCTACCACCACGATAGCGTCATCTACCAAAAGGCCGATAGCTAAAACCATAGCAAACATCGTCAACATGTTGATCGAATACCCGAAAAACGCCAACACCCCAAAAGTGCCTAATAATACCACCGGCACCGCGATTGTCGGAATCAATGTTGCCCGCATGTTCCCCATGAATAAATACATTACCAGAAAAACCAAAAAGATTGCCACGACCAGCGTCTTGGCTACCTCTTTTATAGCGACACGGGTAAAAGGAGTAGTATCATAAGGATAAGTTACTTTCACGCCCGGAGGAAAATAAGGACTTAACTCTTCCATCTTCGCCTTGATTGCGTCGACAGTCTTCAGCGCATTAGCCCCGGGCTCTTGGCGGATAGCAATAGCTGCCGATGGCTGGCCTTTATTAAAGTAAATATTCGCGTCAGATTGGTCGCAGCCCAACTCTGTACGCCCCACATCTTTAATGCGGATAGTTGAGCCATCCGGATTAATGCGAATGGGGATATTAGAGAATTCCTCAGGAGTCTTAAGCAGGTTCTGCACTATGATAGAAGCATTTAGGCGCTGCCCTTTTACTGCCGGAGCACCGCCGAACTGGCCGCCGGAAACCTCAACGTTATAATTTCGCAGCGCTTGAGCAACATCCTCCACTGTCAATCCGTA
Organism: Candidatus Omnitrophota bacterium; assembly: GCA_023227925.1. Lineage (GTDB taxonomy): Bacteria > Omnitrophota > Gorgyraeia > Gygaellales > Profunditerraquicolaceae > JALOCE01. The sequence goes on along the minus strand of JALOCE010000010.1, from coordinate 23,702 downwards.
ACTAATAAGTTTCTTGGGGTCAAACCAGACACGCATGGCGTATTCGGTGCCGAACCCCTCTGCTTCGCCAACTCCCGGAACACGCGCTAGTACCGGCTGGATAACACTAAGCATATAATCGCGCAAATCAATATCATTCATGCTGCCGTCTTCAGAAACCAGCCCTATAAGCAAAAGATAATTGTGAGTGGATTTTTGGACCGAAACACCCCGGCGCTGCACTGAATCGGGAAGGCGCGGCATTGCCAACTGAAGCTTATTCTGCACCTTAGTCCAGGCAATGTCCGGATCAGTCCCCGGGGCAAAGGTCAATTCGATAGAAGAGCTACCGGAAGAATCGCTGCTACTAGACATATACAACATCTTATCCAGGCCGGTCATTTGTTGCTCGATAATCTGCGTGATACTATTTTCCACGGTTTCTGCCGAAGCTCCGGTATAAAAAGAAGTAATCCTAATCGATGGCGGGGCAATAGGAGGATATTGGGCAATGGGCAGAGTGTAGATTGCCAAGCCTCCCAGCACCATTATTATAATGGCAATTACCCAGGCGAAAACAGGACGATTAAGAAAGAATTTTGATAACATAAATATATTTCTCCGTTTAATCCTTACGGGTTTCTGATGAAACAATCTTTACTGAAGCACCAGGCCTGACTTTTTGAACGCCCTCAATAATCACCTGATCGCCGGAATTAAGGCCTGAAGAAACAAGCCATTTATCGCCGATAGCCCGGTCAATCGCAAGTATCCGCTGCTGGACCTTATTTTCACTATCCACGATCAGGGCATAGGCCTCGCCTTTCGGGTTGCGGAAGACTCCCTGCTGCGGAACAAGGATAGCTTGTTCATTAACACCTTCCGTAATGACCGCACGGACGAACATGCCCGGTAAAAGGAAACTATTCGGGTTTGGAAAAATCACCCGTAAGATGACCGAACTTGTCGTCGCATCAACCGTGATATCCTGGAATTGAAGCGCCCCATCTAAAGGATAGATCGTGCCGTCTTCAAGGATAAGCTTTACCTTATTCTGGATCGCGTTATCGTGGTTAAGGCGGCCGTCTTCCAAGCTACGGCGCAGGCGCAGCAATTCAACAGTAGACTGGGGGATATCCACATAAATAGGATCCAGCTGCTGGACGGTCGCCAGGGCCACAGGTTGATACGCCGTCACGATGTCGCCATCTGTTACGCTGGAAGTCCCGATACGCCCGCTAATCGGAGAAACAATCCGGGCATAATTAAGATTGATCCGCGCGGTCTCCAGTTCTGCCTGGGCTTGTTTAAAAGCCGCCTCCGCGTCATCAAATTCCTGCTGGCTGACTGCTTTATCAATCAGCGCTTCTTTGTAACGATCGGCCCTGGACTTAAGAGCAGGCAGGTTAGCTTCAGCTTTATCATACGCCGCCTGAAACGGGGCGGGATCAATCTGATAAAGCACCTGGCCAGCCTTAACTTCAGAGCCCTCTGTGAACAAACGTTTTTGAATAAGGCCGTTAATCTGGGGCCGGATCTCATCAATCAGAAAAGCGGCCGTGCGGCCGGGCAATTCCTTCGTCAACACCACACGTTCAGCCCATATCGTTACCACCTTGACCTCCGGCTCATTCTGCTGCGGGCTCTGAGGCTGGCGAGAACCGCATCCGGACAGCAAAAAAATAGCGGCAACAATCAATATTAGATTTCTTCCTGAAAAATTACGCATTCTGTAATATCCTTTCTAATCTTTTATTCCCAGCCCTTTCCAAAGAAGCTGTAATTGACGTTTATATTGATACGCGCAATCCTTGATACCTGTAAGTTTAGTTGTCAATAAGGTGCCCCCCAATATTGCCATCAGAGACACTAATACATCTTCGATTTTTATATCTTTAGGAAGCTCGCCGTCTCTGGCTGCTTTTTTCAGGCAAGCCCTTAAAAAATCTTCGATGAAGACCGCAGGAATATTCTCTATCCCTATATAATCGGGAAAAGCGATATATCTTTCGATATCGGGAATATCAACCACCTTTGGCTTCTCCTGCTGGATAAGCATAACCGAAATTATCTGGTAAAGAATATTTATATTATCCATTCTCTCAGACATCCTCTCAAAGATGGCGTTAATCAAAGGCAAGGACTTCTTCTGCCCGGCATCTCTTTGCGCCTTCCAGACAGTTTCTAAAAAAATTAGGTGCATGTAATAATTGACGATATCTATCTTCTCCGGAAAATAATTAAAGAATGTGCCCTCGGAAACCTCCACACTCCTACATATCTCTCTGATAGATATATCTTCAAAGCGGGATTTCTCTAAGCGCTTGATAAAAGTATTCACTATCGCCAGTTTCGTCCTGGCATGCTTCTTCTCGCGTAATGAATATTCTTTTTGGCCCATCTTGCCCCTCCTTATTTTTATAGCTTACTATAATATTATAGCATACTATAATATTATGTCAAGTATTATTCCCCGGTAGATGAAGCAAGGTACCTATGGTTTATTTCGAGGGACTTAAGGCTGGCCTATCCTCAATGTAGGGTTTTATGGCAAGATAAATATTCTGGGCAATAATTTTATACCCCCTCTGATTCGGATGCAGGAAATCGCTTTTTAAAGAGGGGTTAGTGATGATGCCGTTTAAGATACTGGAAATAAACAGCGCCTTCTTTTCTTTGGCGAGCCTGTGGAATGCCGAGCGGTATTCGGAAAGAAACATCCCCGCACTCACATCTATTACCGCCACCATCGCACCATGAGCCTGGATGCGGTCTACCATCTCGCCTATATTTTTCAGGGTGATCTCTTTAGGGACTTTTCTTAAGAAATCATTCCCGCAAAATTCGACAAGCACCAAAAGCGGCTCTCTATCCAGCACATCGGAATCGAGCCTCTTTAAAGCCTCTGTTGAAGTATCACCGTCTATACCCTTATTAATTACGGGGATCTTAACCAGTTTTGCCAGGGCCGAAGGATAGTCTTCTCCGGAAGAGACTCCATAGCCAAAAGTAATACTATCCCCGAAGCAGACAATATTTTTACCTTTGGAATCCTCATTTTTGACTTCCTGCTTGGCGCAGCCGATCAAAACAAAAGATAGGATAGCGCAAAGAGCAATCTTCAAACTATTTTTTAACATAATTTAACCTCAACTGGCCGCAGGCAGCTTCGATATCCTGGCCGCGCGGCTTTCTCAGGGTTACGTTTATGCCGTGTTTTAAAAGACAGTCTTTAAAGAATAAAATTTCTAACTTTTTCGGCGGCTCTATGCCAGCCTCCTTCACGGCGTTTGCCGGAATGAGATTGACCTTAGAGAGCTTAAGCCCTGTTAATATTTTACTCAAGTTTTGTGCATCTTGCAATGAAGAATTTAGATCCTTGATCAAAACATACTCAAAGGTAACCTGGCGTTTTGTCTTCTGCGTATATTCTTTACAGGCAGGGATTAAATTTCTTAAAGGGTATTTTTTGTTTACGGGCATAAGAAGCGATCTTTTCCTATCGTCGGCAGCATGCAATGATACGGACAATTCTATCTGCAGGTTCTCGCCTGCCAATCTCTCGATTTCCGGTATGATACCGGAAGTAGAAATAGTGATCCTGCGCGCCCCGATATTAAAAGAAAAACCGGAATTTATAATCCTGATCGCCTTTAAAACATTATCGTAATTATCCAAAGGCTCGCCTGTGCCCATAAAGACAAGGTGGGTCAGTTTTCCTCCGGGGCAATGACTTTTTAAATAGAGGGCCTCATCGATTATTTCTGGAACAGTTAAGTTCCTCTTAAAGCCGCTTAAGCCGCTGGCGCAGAATTTACAGGCGAACTTACAGCCAACCTGAGTGGAAATACAGCCGGTAATCCTATTTTCCGCAGGTATAATTACTGCTTCAATAAGGTTTTTATCTTTTAATTCAAAGAGGAATTTCTCTGTCTCGTCCCTGGACTTAAGCGTCTTAACTAATTTTAAATTGCCCAGGAAAAATTCTGCCTTTAAATATTTTCTTAATTCCGCGGATAGATCACTCATAGAATTAAAATCGAGGACACCTTTTTTGTATATCCAGGAAAATATCTGTTTGGCGTGAAAAAGCGGGTAGCCGGACTCTTTTAGGTTCTCCTCTAATTCGCTTAATGTCAAACCCGTAATGTCCTGCATATTTTAGTTTACAGCTCGTCCCTTTAATGCTTCTTTGTCAATTTTTCCTACTCTGTTCTTGGGGAGAGAAGGCACAAATTCAAAATAGTGCGGGATTTTAAAATGCGCGAGATGCTGGCGCAAGAAATAACGCAATTCTTCTGCTTCTAATTTCTCCTGATCTTTTAAAACGATAAATGCCTTGGGGACTTCCCCTCTTAATTCATCGGCGATGCCGATTATTGCTATTTCTTTTACTTTCGGATGGCGCTGAATGGCTTCTTCTACTTCCGGAGCAAAAACTATCTCGCCGGAAACTTTGATCATTTCTTTCTTCCTGCCGACGATAGAATACCTGCCCTGCTCATCGCAGCGGGCAATATCGCCGGTCTTCAGCCAGCCGTCTTCCGTCAGGGCCTCTTGCGTTAATTCCGGCTCTTTATAGTAACCTGCCATAACAGCCTCGCCCTTGATCCAAAGCTCACCGTCAACGATTTTAACTTCTGTCCCGGGAAGGAATTTTCCGGTGCCGGCGATCTCTTTAGTATTCGTCCCAGTCGGTAAATAACTGTTGGGCGCTGCGGTCTCGGTCATCCCCCAGCCGTTTAAGAGGTAGGCATTAGGATATGCCTTATGGAACCTCTCCAGCAATACCGGCGAAGAAGGAGCGCCAAAAACAACCGCGTACCTCAAGGAAGAAAGATCGAAATTATCATATTCTTTTAATGAAAGGATCGCCACATACATCGAAGGGACAATGCAAAAAATAGTCGTCTTGTATTTTTCCATATTTTTCAGGAACTCTAAAGGATGAAAACGCTCCATTAAAATCAAGGTCACCCCGAAATAGAGCGTAAGCAACAGGTAATCCAGCCCCCCTAGATGCGAAAAAGGTATGCCCGGGCAGATCAAAACATCTTTATCGTCGGGATGCAAAAAATAATCAAAGCATTTAACGGGATTTTCAAAATGCTTATAGCTAAGCATGACCCCTTTAGGGTGCCCGGTTGAACCGGAGGTATAGAATATGGAAGAATAATCCTTGGGCTCTATTTTTATTTCGGGCAAAGAGATTTTACTGTTTAACAGATCCTGCCAGGAAGGCCCGATCAGGATAATCTCTTTTAAGGACGGGCACTTTTCTTTAAGGCCGGAAAGATTAAGCCCCTTTTTCTCCTGCGCAATCAATATTTTGCTTTCGCTGTGGTTAATAAAGTTGACTATTTCTTCTTCAGTAAGCATAAAGTCTAAAGGCACGCATATGCCGCGCAAAAGAAATACACCCAGAAAGCTATAGATATATTCGGGGATATTGGGCATAAAAATCGCTACTTTATCACCTTTTTTTAAACCTTGCTGCGCCAAGCCACAAGCCACCTGGAAGGATATTTCTTTGAGCTGGCGGAATGTTACAACTGCATCATGAAAAATAACCGCAGGCTTATCAGGAAATTCATCTGCCCTCTTTTTTAAAATCTCTGCAAAGTTCATCTTAAGGCTACTCCTTATTTTTAAAGATGTCTTTCAATTCTTTGCCGAATTTCTTAAATTGCTTTACGGTATCGGAAACTTTTTCATACAATTCCTGTGGAGACTGGTTAGAAAGATTTCTTTTGGCGGCATTTAAAATAATTTTATGTAATTCCGCGCGGGTAATGGCGGGCTTATCGAGTCTGGTATTAATCTCAAACTCTAAGTTTAAGTTACCTTCTTTGTCGGTAAAGAAATCTAACGTGCTTTTGAATAAATCCAGCTTTGTCTCTCCTTCCGGGAGTGCTTGCTGCTCGTAAGTTAACCCGGATAACAAAAGCTTGCATTCGGCTTTTAAATCATTATTTTTGGCTTTCAGATAAGAGGTAAAATTCAACTTTCCGGAGAGAATTTTCCTAGAGGAAATAAAATCCCCGTAGTAAGGAGAAAAATGAGTGACCTCTAAATCCTTTATCTGGAATATAGCGTCCATATTCTTGGGCCTGAAATCGATCCAGCCATTCGTATCAATACTGCCGAGCGCCTTGCCATCGGGACTTAAAAAATTGGCGGAGAGGTTAAATCTGGTATTTAAGGAGGTCGGCGGAAGCATGACTTTAGAAACCTTGAGGTTAATCCCCTCAAGGATAGTTTTATAACCTTCGGCACTTATTTTTTTATCCGTAAAAATAAGTTTCCCATTGTTTATCGTCAGGCCGGTGAGAAAAACCGGCGGCTGCTTTCCTTTTTGCGCAATCTGAGGCAGATTAAGCTTACCTTCCGGAGATTGCTCCAGGTTAATCAGGGGCCGGGTTATAGTAACTCCATCAAGGACTACCTTACCTGCCATAAGGCCTAATAGATTCGGGGAAAAGGAAACTACATCAGCTTTAAAGATATTCCCCAACTCCAGGTTTTTAATATTGACGCTTAAAGGAAACCCCAAACTAATCTTTCCTAAGCTCACCTTCATCTTCAGGCTTTGTTCTATACGGCTTTCGATAAACTTCTTGCCATGCAAACTCACTACTATGCTTAAAGCAAAAAACAGCACCAGGATGACGGCTAAAACACCAACCAGAATTTTAATTTTTTTCATAGTTTTTAAGTTTTATTTGGCTCAATGATCACTTTCACGCAATCCTTGGCCTCGCTGACAAGCTTAAATCCTAAGCCTATCTCCGAAAGTTTCAAACGATGCGTAATCATTTTTGCCACGGGAATTCTTTTATTACGCAATAATTCTATGGCTACCTTGATATCTTCGGGGCTGGCGCCATAGGAATGGATAATTTTTATGGCATTACGCCAGAATTCATTCACCGGCACAGACAAATTCACTCCCGGCTCAGTGGGCGCGAAACATAAAATAGTGCCTCCACGGTCGACTGACTGCAGGGCCTGATTAAAAGCGGATAATGCACTGGTGCAGACTACGACCAGATCCGCCAGCCTAGCGTCGTTAGCTTCGCGTAAACCAGCCACGACGTCATCTTTGGCATTAATAACTGCGTCTGCGCCTAGATTCCGGGCTAATTTCAGGCGATATGCATTTACATCGGTAACGATTATACGCCCGGCGCCACTAGCGCGGCTAAGCAGCAAATGCAGCAGGCCGGAAATCCCGCCGCCTAAAATAAGCACACTCTGGCCCAGCTCTAATTTTACTGCTTTATGGCTGCGCACTATACAAGCTAAGGGCTCGATAAATGTGCCTTCTTCAAATGATACTTCTTTAGGTAAAAGGAATGCACCCCTGTCCACATTGACGGACGGCACACGGATATATTCGCTAAAACCTCCGGGGAAATAATTTGTCGTGCGCAGCATATCGCAGGCAGTATGATTCCCGCTTAAACAGTAGCGGCAGGTATTGCATGGAACATGATGTGAGACAAAAATCCTGTCGCCAATTTTATAATCTTTGACCCCTTCGCCTACTTCAACAACTTCACCGGCAATCTCATGCCCGAGGACAAGAGGGGCTTTTTTAAGGCGGTACCATTCCATCACGTCGCTGCCGCAGATACCGCTGGCTGCTACTTTTACCAACAGTTCGCCCGGCCCGGCCTTAGGCCTTGGCCTTTCTTCTACCCGCACATCTTTGTTATTATAATATACGCCTACTCGCATAATTTATTTATTGCTCTTGGTTTCCTTGAATAATTCCTGGGCTTTTTTCGGTGTTGCTTTTTCATGGATGATCGCGCGCAAAGCAGCCGCCATTGCCACAGGATGAGCGCTCTGCCAGACATTTCTTCCCAAGTTTATTCCGATGGCGCCTTTTTGCATGCCATCATAAACAAAATCAAAGACTTCTAATTCAGTTTCGCATTTAGGCCCGCCTGCCATCACCACAGGGACAGGGCACCCCTTTACTACTTTATCAAAATCTTTTTCGCACCAGTAGGTCTTGACTACCCGCGCGCCTAGTTCTGCGGCAATGCGGCAGCTTAAACCTAAATACCTGGCGTCTCTCTTCTCTAATTCTTTACCGACGGCAGTAACTGCCATTACCGGAACACCGTAATCCTCACAAACATTGACTAGATTCGCTAAATTTAAAAGCGTTTCTTTTTCATAATCACTGCCCACAAAAACAGAGATGCCTACTGCTGCCGCGTTAAGACGGAGGATCTCCTGGATAGAAGTAGTAATCCCTTCGTTAGCCAAATCTTTACCGGCCATACTCGTTCCACCGGAGACGCGCAGAATTATCGGTTTAGTATTAGCCGGATCTACACAGGCGCGTAATACTCCCCGCGTCACAAAGAGGGCATCGCAATAAGCAAGAAGGGGCTTAATAGTTTCACCGGGTTTTTCCAGGCACGAAGTCGGGCCCTGAAAATATCCATGGTCGATAGGCAGAAAGAAACAATGCCCGTCAGGTTGGATCAATTGGCTCAGACGATTTTTCATCCCCCAGTTCATCTTAATTCCTCCTTTAAAATTAGAAACCATACCAATAATTGACTAACGGTTTAGCACCTTTAGTTTGATCGCTGATTATATTTTTGAAGCGGGTATATTCTAAGAATCCTTCCCTGCCCAGTTCTTTACCAAAGCCGCTCTGTTTAAATCCTCCATAAGGCACTTCATTATAAAACATACCGTAGGTATTAATCCAGACTATTCCGGCGTTAATTTTTTTGGCAATACTTTCCGCCGAAACTATATCTTTTGACCAAATAGTACCAGCTAAAGCAAAATTACTTTGGTTGGCTAATTTAATTGCCTCTTCTACGTCGGAGAATTTGCTAACGCAGGCTACCGGGCCAAAGACTTCCTCCTGAAAAATGTTCATTTGCGCTGAAACTCCCCCTAAAACTGTAGGCTCAAAGAAAAAACCGTTCTTTAAATCAGTGGCATCCGGTATTTTTCCGCCGCAGAGGACTTTTGCGCCTTCGGCTTTTGCTTTTTCCAGGTAAGCTATTACTTTGTTGCGTTGTTCCTGAGAAATCAAAGGCCCCATCTGGGTTTCATAGTCATCGCCCCTGCCCAACTTGATCTTTTTTGCCTTTGTAATAAAGTCCGCGATAAACTTATCGTAGATATCCTCTTCCACAAAAATACGCGACATCGCCGTACACATCTGGCCTTGATTTAAAAAAATAGAACAGAGAGAACCGTTGACTGCTGCCTCTAGATCGGCATCGGCTAAAACAATGCTCGCGGATTTTCCTCCCAGCTCCATAATCAGCTTCTTTACGTTTTGCGCAGCATAGCCGAGGATCTGCCTGCCTACTTCATTACTGCCGGTAAAAGAGATCATGTCCACACGCTTATCCGCGCAAAGCAACTGGCCGACTTCAGAGCCGCTACCGTGGATAATATTTACGACACCCTCGGGCAACCCGGCATCATGAATAATTTTAGCTAATTCTAACGCTGTTAAAGGAGTCAGGCTCGAAGGTTTTAGGATGACGGTATTGCCTGCGGCGAGAGCCTGAGCCATCTTCCAGGAAGCAATTAATAACGGATAATTCCAGGGGACAATTAAAACTACTACGCCGTGCGGCTCGCGTATTAAATGGCTTTTGGCATTCTCTAATTCTAAAATAGTGTCTTCAAGATATTCTTCCAGATGATTGGCAAAATGGCTAAAAGTTTTCGCGGATGAAGGCACATCCATAAAAGTAGATTCTTTTATCGGCTTTCCGGTATTTAAAGTTTCTAATCTAGCTAATTCTGCTGCCTTAGCCAGAATTCCTTCGGATATTTTTAAAAGAAACTTTTTGCGTTCGGCTAAAGAGAGCCTTGGCCATGGGCCTTTATCAAAAGCAACCCGGCTAGAATTTATTGCCGCTTCCATATCTTCTTTGCCGGCGACATTTATTTCTGCCAAGGCTTCATTGGTGGAAGGATTAAGGATCTTTTGTTTACGCGTCATTTTATTTTTACTTCTTTAAATATCTGGAATAGCCGGCTAAAAGGGACATACCAGCGCGAAAGTTTTCCTAATTCGCCTTTTAATTTCATTTTACCCTGCATTGTGGCGACAAAGGGATCGAGTTTACCCAAAAATATCATCTCCCAGACATCTGCCGGAGCAGATGCCACGAAAGGCGCGTTATCATCGAATTCCAATTTTGTAATTCTTCCTTTTTCAAAGATAAATTTATAGACCTTATCCTGGCCGTCGAGCTTAATCGCATATTGCATCGTCAAATCCAATTCCTGGCCTTTTTTCTGGATGAATTCGTCTTTATTTACTGCGTCTACAATCGCCTGGATATGATCTTTCGAGAACATCAAATACGCATTATCGCCAGCCAGGCTCGTCTTTAATTCTTTATCCAAATCATCAAGGATTTCTTTCTTAAAAAGACGGGCTGTAGCTGCTACTTTTACCGCCTCCTCCAACGTTTCAATTAAATACAAGGCATCGCTGAATTTATCGGCGATACTGACTACGCCGTGATTCTTCACTACTACCAGATTACTTATTTTTAAAGCATTGGTGACTAATTCCGGCCTGGTGATTGCCGGCGTGTCCTGCTCTACTACCGGGATATTCCCCAGATAAAGTTTGGTCTCAAAGGTAAGTGCTTTAAGATCAGAATAAATAGCAAAATAAGCGTTAACTAATGTCGGGTGGCAATGAATAACAACTTTGCAGGGAAAATTTTTATAGACAAGGTTATGCAGAGGAAATTCAGAAGTTAGGCGGCTGTTCTTTATGTCTTCGGGGTTAGTCAAATCCACTTTAATAATATCATCGTAATTCAGGTTCCCGAGGCTGGTGCCGCTTGCAGTAACAAGAATATTATTCTCGTCTATGCGCATACTTAAATTCCCTGAACGCGCCACTACCAGGCGTAATGCGTATAATTTTTTACCGATATTGATTATTTCGTCTTTTAAGGATTTCTCTTTATTAAATATCATTTATTTATCCCCAGATAAATGTGTTTGGTAATCAGGTTGTTTGGCGTGACATCAAAAGCAGGATAATAGCCCTTAACACCTTTGGCAGCCAAGCGCATTCCCCGATATTCCAGTAACTCCTTATCCGGCCGGATCTCTATTTTAATATCTCCTCCGGTCCTTGCTCCTGAAACCGGCGGGCATAAAACATAAAAAGGAAGATGAAAATGTTTGGCTAAAAGAGCAATCTGGTATGTCCCGATCTTATTAGCAATATCGCCGTTCCGGGCAAGATGATCTGCACCGACGATGACTTTATTGATTTTGCCTTCTGACATCACCTGCGCTACCATGCTATCCGTAATTACAGTGACATCGAAGCCGGCGCGTTTTAATTCCCAGGCAGTCAGGCGCGCTCCCTGCAGATAGGGCCGCGTCTCGGTAACAAAAAAGGTGATTTTTTTATTATGTTTGCGGCAGAGATCCCCGATCAACGGCATCAGGCCGCTGATATTACAATGTGTCAAGATCACGTCCTGATTATCGATCAATTTTGCTACATCTTCTGCCTGCTGGATACGCTTATTTTTCAGGATCTCTAAAAAACTAAAGATAAATTTTTCTAAAGGCGCGCCACTTTGGGCCCAGCCTAAAACCATATCCGTCAGGAATTTAAAAGATAGGGTCGGACGCGTAGCGTTAATCGCTTTGGCAACCTTCTTTAAGGTAGGCAATAAATCTTTTTTAGCCTTCTTCTGCCTGATCACCATCAAAAAGATATAAAAAACCAGGATCACCTGGCCAACGGCACGCGTCTTCATTTCCTTAATGGCGCGGCAGGCCCCCTGATAATCTTTTACTTTTATATAAGAGACTTTCTGCGGCAAGAGGGTCTCGTCCAAAATATAAATCAGATTATTCTTAAATTTGATCGGCCAGAAGAGCGGAGAAAGCTTCATTTATTTTCCTTCCAGTTTTTTTACTGCCTCTAAGGCAATCTTAATCAGGCTTGCCTCGGCCATATAATAAAGTGGGTTCATAAATCCCATCTCGCCGGTGATAACATTATCGCTGACGGCTAAAATTGATCCGGCTTTGATATTATAAGTCTGGGCAATAGTTAAAAGCGTAGATGAAACCATATCCACTGCCATGGCGCCCTCTTTACGCTTGGCCTCGACTATCTCTCGGGTTTCACGTAAAAGCGCATCCGTAGTCCAGGCTGTGCCGCGATGGATATTCACACCCATAGCTTTAGCTACTTCATATAAAGTATCGGAGATCTTTTTGTCTGCCACGGTCTGGAAATTTTTGTCTACATAATAAGGCGTAACCCCGTCCCCGCGGATGACTTTGTCCACAACCACCAAATCCCCTACCTTAATATTTTCGTCTAAAGCACCACAGGTGCCGATGCGGATAATATTTTGGATTCCGGCGTTACACATTACTTCCGTCGTAATCGAGGTATCAGTGGAAAACCTCCCGCCGTTTATAGCAGTGATTTTAATCCCTTCAAATGTTCCGGTAAACATCGTATATTCCATAAAAGAGAAATTCTTCACCGGATTCTCTAGTTTTTTCATCAGCACTTCTAACCTATCCTTTGGCCCGGGCACAATCGCGTACTTGCCCACATCCTGCGGCCGAAGCTGCACCATCTGCGTCAAATCTTTCCCTGTTAAGTGTACTTCCTTCTGCATCTGCATAACTACGCTCCTTTTAATAATTTTTCTAAATTACCGCCTAAAATATTTGCTTTATCCTCTTCGCTGACAGCTAAATCTTTTACTGCCTGAATGCCGCCTGCGACATCTTTCTTTGCCGGCCAGTCGCTGCCCCATAATAAATGATCCGGGCCGAATAATTCCAACGCTAAAAGAAAATTAGCCTTTATTTTATCGCCGCCGGTATCCACATAAATATTCTTTAAATAATCCGTGGGCTTTGCTTTTAAATCCTTGACGAAATTTATTCCCCTGAGCATCTCATAGGTCGCGTCAAAACGATGCGCTAAAAAAGGGATTGCGCCGCCGAAATTGGCGAAAATGAATTTTACATCTTTGTAATCGCGTAAAATATCCGCCATTAATAGTTTACCTATGGAAATAGTTATATCAAAGATATATTCTATTACCGGCGTTAAAAGCGGGTCGTTGACGCGGTCAAAACCTATAGGGTTAACAATCTGCGCATGCACAAAAATAGGGATATTCTGCTTTTGCGCCTGGGCATATATAGGTAAGAACCTTTTATCATCCAGATAGACCCCATTATAGCTACTGGCCAGCGAAATCGCCTTGAAACCCGACTCCTGCGTCGCCTTCTTGAATTCCGTCACCATATCTTCCGCATTATCTATAGGAAGGGTCGCAGCGCCTATAAACCTATCCGGATAATGCTTGAGGATCTTAGCTACATTATCATTATAGGTTTTTGTTACCTGGCTGATGCTACCTAATTTTAAATGCGCGTCAGAAGTAGGATAGCTTAATACCGCCTGATCGATACCGGCACTATCCATCAATTTCAACTGGGCCTCAATATCACTCCAGCCCTTATGAAAGAAATGTGCGTTCTTGATTATTTCTTCAGGCAGCCAGTGGCTATGGCTATCGATGATCATTTATGCTCCGTGCTTTTTAAAATGCGCTCGGTCATCTCTTTTTCATAAAGCGCTTTTATTTCTTCCAAGGCCTTCTTCCCCAATTCTTTTACCGCCGCCTTTTCAATTGCCTTTAGTTTTAGGCTTAGGAATTGATAATCCGGCTGGGATTTTAAGCTTAGGCCATCTTTTTCTTTATTCTGGATGTAAGCAGAAAATTCACTGATGGATTTTTCCGCGCTCCTAGCTTTATCCTGCTTCTTTAATTCCTTAAGGATAAATTTATCGATCTCCAGCTGCGTAAATTTACGCTCAATCCTGTCCAGCGCTTCTTTATTGACTTTATATAGCCAGATGAGGTATCTTTTTTTGAGGCCCTTTACATCCTGTTTGTCCATATCCTGTTATTGTTTAATTAATTCGCAGTCATCAAAATAAAGCGTGCCTTTTGCCGGAGGCAACGGTTCAAACTGATAGCTCTTTATCGGATAATCTATCAGGCCGTTCTTCTCGGCATTCTGCGGCTGCCAGTCATCGCGCGCCATAAAGTCCTTGAAAGGGCAGACTATCTGTTTCCAACCGGTGAAGTTATCTTCAAAAGCATAGCGCAATATCTCACCGCCGTTATCCTTCATATCAAAGGCGATCTTTGCCTTGGAATCGCTGCCATACATATAAAAAGCTATTGCGTTATATTTATTCCAGTCGATATCCCCGCCTTTCACCAGCCAGCCGGCATTCTTTGCATCCAGGTCAAAACCCCTGGCCACATAGATGTATCCTCCGGAGACGGCATCATAGTCTACTTTTAAGGATTGTTTTCCGCCGTGCACGATATCTATCCCTGCAGTTACATCAACAAATGAACCATTGCCCGCGCCAAAATCTACTGTCCCTTCCGGTCCGCCGCTGATAACCACCTCATAATCATCAATCACTAATAATCCATCTGCAGCAAAACTCAAGCCCAAGAAGCTTAAAGCAAGCACAAGAACCAAAACCAACGTCTTCATCGCTCTCTTTCCTTTCTATTTATTTGGATGTTTTTGTGTAAATGGAATAACCGGCGCTGTCCAAGGCGTCTGTTGATTAATTATTGCCATTTCTAAGGGGCATACATTTGCCGGGACGGTTAAAGCGAACCTGACCGCGTTTTCTATTGCTTCCGTGGTCATCAGCCGCGAAGTATCCCCGGTTATCTCCTGCAATTTTCCGGTTAAATCCGTATCGGTAACACCGGGCAGGATAGAAGTTATCTTGATCCCATGATCGCGCAGCTCCCAGAATAAACCTTTGGAAAAAGCGCGTAAGCCGACTTTAAGCGAACTATAAACCAAAAAATTCCTTGGCAGGGGATCGCAAAGTGTCGATCCGGAAACCATATTAATGATCGCTCCGGATTTATTTTTTATCATATCATTTATTACAAGACGGATCAAACGCACGTAGCCCAGATAATTAGTATGCACCAATTTTTCAAAATCTTCGAATGGCTGTTTTTCGAAGGGATATTGGCTGGAGACCCCGGCATTATTAATCAAAATATCGATCTTACCGAATTTCTCTTTGGTTTTATTCACCAAGTTTTCCAGATCTTCCAACTTGGTCACATCGCAAGGCACAGCCAAGACCTCGACTTTATATTTCTTGGCGATTTCTTCTGCAGTTTCTTTCAAGGGCCCTTCCTGGCGCGCGGCAATAGTCAAATTTATACCGAGGCTTGCTGCCGTAGAGGCAATGGCCTTGCCAATGCCACGGCTGGCTCCGGTAACAATTGCAGTCTTACCTTTTAAATTTACGCTCATCAATTCTTCTCCTTTTCAATGACTTCTTTAAAGATCTTTAAATTATCCTTGGAATGTTTATTGATAAAGCCCTCCACCTGCTCATCATTGAATTTCGCCTTTTCGTCCATCTCGAAATGCTGGATCCAGACTAGCTCTACAGGGCAGGGGCCCGTGGTTTGGCCTCCGTTAGCCAAAGCCACGCCATCCGGCTTAGGCGTATACAACCAGACGATCTTCATATATTTAAAAGGGAACTTAGGTTCTTCTCTTTCGGCATAAGTAAAATATTTGTCTTTAAAGAGCAGGCGCCAGGATACCCAGGACTTACCTTCATCATCGGTAAGGCGGAAAACGATCTTATTGCCTTCTTTTTTTACTACTTCTGCTTTCTGATATTCCCCGCCGAATAATTCTGTCCAGCGCGGGATATCATTAGAGATATCAAAGACTTTATCGTAAGGCGCGTTAATGATTATGGAATTACAGGTATGCCCCATATTAATCCTCCTCTTTATTTTCTTTTCCTGATAGGCTCAAAAGGATAGCCAGGTCTTCTTTAGCGCTCAATGAATGCGGGGCGTTCTTAGGCATGAAGATAAACACGCCCGGTTCCATCTTGATTTTCTTGCCGTTTAAAACAAAGGTGCCTTTGCCTTTTAATACCGTTACCGCGGCCTCGCGGGTCGAAGTATGCTTAGAAATATCGCTGCCCTTGGCCAGGCACATCAACGTATGATTCGAGATAGCGGTCTTAATCAATACCTTGCTAAAAATTCCCTCCTTGGGAAACTCCATCATTTTTTCTAAATCTTTTATTATTGGCTTAACCATGCTAAATTCTTTCTTTTATATAATTGCCACGACGCGTGCCCAGGCAGCGCCGGTACGCTTAATTTTTACCGGGAAACAAATCACCTTAAAACCAAAGGCGGACAGGTTTTCCAGGTGCGCCAGCCTTTCTATATGAATGAATTCTCTTTTTCTTCCGTAAAAATGCGCGGGGTATAAAAACTTTGCGTCTTTCTTTTCTAAAAATTCCTTGAGCATAAACCTGTAAGGCCGGTCAATGCCCATGGTATCCACGCCAAAAACCTTGATCCCCTTATCCAAAAGATAATCTATCGCGGAAATATCCACTCCCGGATAATCTGAAAAATACTTAGGGCTTCCGAATAGCTTGTCTGCTCCGGTATGCAATAAAACTATATCTAAGGCTTTAAGTTTATAATTGATTTTTTGCAGCGCAGTTTCTATATCTTGGGCGGTAATGCTCTCGGCGGGTTTTTTGTGGGTAAGGTCCAGCTTCACGCCGTCCTGATAACAATATTCAAGGGGAATATCTTCCGCGGTCTTTGATGGCCTGCCTTCAGAACGTGAGCCGTAATGAAAGGAATAATCCAGGTGCGTGCCGATATGCACTGGCGCGTGCACGATCTCCAAGGATAAAAATTCTTCATCCGGCAGGTCTTCTTTCTTCACTATGCGTTTGCCGAGGGCGTATTTTATCTTACCCGAGAGGGACTTACCCATCAACACGCGGTTAAATTTCTCCACGCCTGCCTTATGGGTCACGCGCTCAATTTCTACCTTGTGCACTTCAAAGGCCTTCTCGTCTATGGGAAGGCTCAAGTCAATAATTTTCATTTGGCTATTTTTGACTGGATGACTTTGTCGATATCATTAATAGTGGAAAACTTAGTTATCTCTTTGGGGCTCAACTTTGTGCCGAATTCCTTTTCCAGGGCGATTAAAGTCTCTACCATTTCCGTAGAATCTACGCCGATACTATCGGAAAGATTCAAGTCGTCTTTTAACTCTTCCGGTTTCACTTTTAATAATTTCACCAATAAATCTTTTATTCTTGTTTTTGTCTCCATCTATTCCTCCTGCCCAGCGTGGGCACACCGACGCAATACCACATCAGCGTCGGGTATATTATATCAAATATGCACTTCACCTTTTGTGGCGCCCGCTTCCCACTTGTTTATCCCGTCCATGACATCCTTGAAACAGAGTTTTGCCAGCTGATCAAAGTCGCTCTCCATAATCCTATTTATCCTGCCGGGCTTGGAGAAAAATTCGCGCATACACCAGGAACCTAAACGGCCCAAATCTTCGACTGAAAGATGATCCGTAGGAATGACCGGATGCAGGAAATCCCAGGTGCTGAAATCAACTTTCTTGGGGTCGATCCAGTTTTTCTTTAAGGCAATGCGCCACATCGGGGAATTCGGAGCAGGGGTAACATAACCTACCCATAAAATATCCGGATCAACCTGGTCAGTAAACTCAAAACGCTGCTTGATGATCGCTTCGGTATCATAATCAAAACCCATCATGATGTCGGCGACAATAGCGATATCCTGTTTGCGCAAGATCTCTATGGTCCTCTTGATCTGGTCTATGGTAATGCCTTTGGCGATCTTCTTAAGCTCTGATTGAGTGGTTACCTCGATGCCAAAAACACCCATGAACAAACCATTTTCCTTCATCAGAGGCAGGATCGATTCACAATTGACCCAGTCAATAGCACGGCCCAAAGAGACCCATTTAATCGGATTGTTAGACGCTTTTTTAAGTTCACAGAATTTCTGCACTCTTTTAGGATCTACGTTAAAATTATCATCCTGGATAACCACGACCTTTACCCCGTATTTTCTATGCAGGAGATTCAACTCTTCCATGACCCTTTCCGGGGATTTAGCGCGCCATTTCAGGAAATCCGAAGGAGAGCGCGGGTCAAACTGGTCCCATTCATAACAAAAAGTGCAGGCAGAAGGGCATCCGCGGGAAGTGACCATATCTACAAAAGGTTTCCAATAGGTGTGCCCGACATATTTATCCATGGGGAATAGATCATAAGCGGGTAACGGTAATTTATCCAGGTCTTCCAATAACGGCTTATGCGGGCCCATGACGATTTTACCGTCGATACGCGAGGTGACGCCACCGACGTCTTTTAAGGGTTTATTTTTATCGATAGCCTCGATCAAATCTCCAAAAGATTCCTCTTCTCCCATAACTACAAAATCTACTGCCGGATTCTCTTCCAGTGTCGGCACAGGCATGGCTGAATACCATAATCCGCCAAGGATTATCTTTGTTTTAGGAAGGGCTTTTTTGATCCCGACAGCAGCATCTTTGAAATGGCGCAAAACGCCGTATCCGCCATAACCATGCAACTGCTCGCCCATTACCACGATATCAGGATTTTTAAGTTTTACCTGCTCAACCAACTGCTCCATAGGGATTTGATCGGCCTTACCGTCGATCACCGCCACATCTTCATAGCCCCTCTCCCGGGCATAAGCTGCCCAATGGGCATAGAGCTGATTTGGTGAACGGTGTATTCCGTGCGTCGCCCATGCGCCGACCTTAGGCATTACAAAAAGTATCTTCATTTTATGTTCTCCTATTACTGTGGTTTTTCTACTACCAATACCGAATTTATCCCGCCCCTGCCGCGCGAAATTATCAATGCCTTATTTATCTTGTATGGTTTTGCTTCTCCTCTAATATAATTCAGGCCGTCTAAAGGCTCATCTAAATTTAAAGTGGGCGGGATCAAACCATGCTCCATCGCCAAAACCGTAATAATCAAATCTACAGCGCCGGATGCGCCCAATAAATTACCGAACATTGATTTCGGGCAACTCACCGGAATATTTTTACTATGGCTGCCAAAGACACTCTTGATCGCCGCAATTTCAGCTTTATCCCAGACATCCACTGCTAATCCGTCGAGGCTGATATAATCGATCTCCTCCGGCTTGATTCCGGCGTCGGAAAGGGCCATCTTGATCGCCCTGGCTAACTGCTCGCCGCCCGGAGCAGGATTAATCCGGTCAAACCCGTCGCAGGTAGTGCCGTATCCGCTGATATAGGCGAATGCCGGGACCGCGCGATCTTTTACCCGCTGGAGGCCCTCCATGACCACGATACCGGCGCCTTCTGCGATCACACAACCATCACTTTTTTTATCAAAAGGCCGATAGGCACTCTCCGGATGCGCATTATTTTTAGAAAGCGCGCCATAGGTATTGCAGCATAAAAGCGCGTAAGGTGTCACCGGCGCTTCCATCCCGCCACCAAGGATCATATTGAGTTTATTTTTACTTAAAATAGTCCGCGCATAGCCGATAGCCATCAAAGAACTCGCCCTGTCCGCGACAACGGTCTTTGAAAAGCCTTTTATTCCATAATAAATGGAGACCTGCCCTTGGGGCGCTGCCGGGAACCAGGCAGAAGCCATATAAGGAGAGACTCCTTCGCGGCCTTCGATATATAAATCCCTTAACTCTGTCTCGGCATAGAGCCAGCCGCCGATGGCATTGCCTAAAAATATCCCCACCAGGTTCAGGTCTTCTTTTTTAATATCTATTTTTGCATCTTCCAAGGCAAGCTCCGCAGCCACTAAAGCCATATGCGAAAAAGCATCTATCTTTTTTAAGAGCCGCTCCGAGAGATTGCTGTATTTTTCCAAATCATCGATCTGCCCGGCAATATGCGCCGGGTACTTACTGGCATCAAAACGGGTGATCTCCTTGATAAAAGAGCGCCCCGCTTTTATATTCGCCCAGAATTGGCGCTTGCCGATACCCGAAGGCGTCACCACACCGATTCCCGTGATAGCAATTTTATTCATTATCCACCAAACCTTTTCAATACTATTGACGAATGTATTCCG
The DNA here is from genome assembly GCA_023227925.1 of Candidatus Omnitrophota bacterium. Lineage (GTDB taxonomy): Bacteria > Omnitrophota > Gorgyraeia > Gygaellales > Profunditerraquicolaceae > JALOCE01. Next base: position 3,670 of record JALOCE010000010.1, on the reverse strand, counting down.
GAGAAACCGCTTGAGGTCTTCAATATAATATCCACTTTTTTCTGGCGCGCCACATTAGGAATATAATCCAAGTCGCAGAGCGGGTCTTTCTCCTGCTGATTTATCGTCGGAGGAAGTATATTTTTTTCGAAGATCATCGAGCAAATAGTCAATTCTATCGCGTTTGCCGCAGCCAGGGGATGGCCGATCATAGACTTCAATGAACTTATAGGCAGCTTATAGGCATAATCGCCAAAGACTGTTTTATAGGCGCTGGTCTCAAAGATATCGTTCATCCGCGTTGAGGAGCCGTGGGCGTTGATATAATCTATTTCCTGCGGTTTTACTCCAGCGTCTTTTAAAGCCAGGGTAATACAGCTGACCATTGCCCCTCCGTCTGACGGAAGATCAGTCATATGAAAGGCATTGCAGCTGGTGCCAAAGCCCAATACTTCAGCATAAATACGCGCATTGCGCCTAAGGGCATGGTTTAATTCTTCTAAAACTAATATTCCTGCGCCTTCGGATAAAACAAATCCGTCGCGCTTATTGTCGAAAGGCCGGCTTGCCGCTTCAGGATCATCATTACGGCAAGAAAGGACATTGACCACGTCGAACGCCCCGAAAGTAATCGGTGTAATCGGCGCTTCGGCTGCCCCGCAAACCATAACATCATGAATCCCATCCTGGATTGTCTCTAAAGCAAACCCAACAGAATCTGTTCCGGCAGTGCAACCAGTAGAAAGCGTATCGCATATCCCTTTAAAGCCGTATTTTGCGGATATCTCAATAGACGGCGTATTAAACATGGCCGCATCATACAAATCCGGCCGCACGCGCGAAGGATCAATGGGATTCTTTCCATCGTCGGTAACAAGGGCAAATTCTTCTTCCATATACTTTGTGCCGCAGATAGCGTTAGCCAGGCATACACCGATACGTTCGGGATCGGCTTTCGAAAAATCCAAGCCACTATCTTTTAAAGCCATGCCTCCGGCAATCACGCCGAATTGCACATATCTATCCATACGCATTGCTTCGTCATGGTTTAAACCTAATTTAAAAGGATCAAAATCCCTGACCTCGGCGGCGATCTTGGTGTGGAAGACCGAGACATCAAAACCATCGACTAATTTTACCGCGGATTTGCCCGATGAAAAACCATTCCAGGCATTGATCTTACCAATACCGTTAGGCGAAATCGTGCCTATGCCGGTAATAACTACACGCCTCTTTGACATCTATTCTTTCTCCTCGCTCTCTTCAATGCGGGTCACCTTAAAAATAATATTTCCACCGTCGGGACAGGTGACGGTATCAATAGAATCCGGATTTTCCATAAAGAAAAATTTTGCTCCGAAATTAAGCGCAAAAAGCGCCGGAAACGCGCAATGAAATGCCGCGCCGCAGAATCCGGGGATACATTTTAAACCTTGCGTCTCCCATTTGTCGCCTACCTTATAGCCAAAGGTACATTTCCCTTTGGCCTTCACTACTTCGATAACCATCTTCTTAGGATTGGGGCCTTTGAAGCTGGGATCTTTGGGGATCACCTGGACTTTTCCCAGCCCATCTAAAATTTCAGCTTTAAATTCTAATTTTCCACCGTCGGGACAAGTAACCAATAATGAACGCTGATTATCGCGAAAAGGAAACATTGCCCCGAAACTCAAAGCATAGATAACCGGAAACAACGCATGGGCTAAACCCAAACAGAAAAATTTAGGCGGATGGGTGAAATCTTCTAAAATCAGCTCGTCGCCGATCTTATAACCGTGGTAACATTCGCCGAAAACCCCGGTCACGGTAAGTTTTAATTTAGGAAAAGGAGTATTTACTTCGCCCATCTTAATTAACCAGGCTTTCTGTGTTTTTTAAGAGTTCTTCTTGAGTAAAAAATTTCCCTGAGGCCTCGACCTGATGCACCATCCGGGCCAACTTTTCATTTAAAGGCGCATCGAGATTATTTTCCTTTGCCAGTCGGACAAATTCACCATTAAGATAATCTATCTCTGAGGCCTTTTTTCTTTTAATGCTCTGTAAAACCGAGCCATAAAGCGGTTCCTTGCTTAAATTAGCCATAATACCGGAAAATATCTTGGCGGCTTCAGGCGCAGGTAAAGAAGCCAACTTGACAAGGCGCTCCAAAGGAAAATCCGGCAAGCTCAATAAATTAATCCCCGCCTTGTTCACAATGTCTAGCCCCTCTTTCCAAATGGCGATACTGATACGGCTGACCTCGACGCTGGAAAAAGACTCCTGCATGCTTTTACCCAATATCGCGGGGATGCAGTTATTGGCATTAACAAAGATCTTCAGATATTTCATCCCCTTTATATCATCGCTGACTATTGCCGGGAAAATCTTATTTAGAACTTCACTTACCTCTATTACCTTTTTATCGTTACCGGTAAATATCCTGCCTAAAATCCAGCTGCCCTCAAAATTATGCACAATCTCACCCGGCTTTAAGAAGGTGGAGCCGAACATGACAATGCTGGAAATTATTTTCTCTTCGGGTACATATTTGGATACCAGACCATCCGCCTGTATGCCATTCTGCGCCGTGACTATCGCGGCCTCGCTGATAAAATCTAAATTATCTTTAAGGGCTGCTTCAATATCCTGGGTTTTAGTGGCAAGAATGACGAGATCCGGCTTATAATGCAATCTTTCCGCAATATCAATTTTAATATTAAAGTTCCCTCTGACGCCGGAAATCCGTAAGCCACCTGCCTGAATAGCCTTTACGGAATCCGCATGCCCGATCAAAGAAACATCTTCGCCCTTATCTTTTAAGTAGCCGGCTGCGAGGCCACCGATAGCTCCTGCGCCGATGACCGCAATCTTCATTTTTTGTGATTTCCGTTCTTGGGAAAGCCGTATTTTTTGTAGTCGAACCCCGTCTGTTCCAAGAGCCTGACCATCATGCTATAAAAAGGAGAAGGGACATCGGAAAAAAAAGCGGCTACAACATCTTCTTCTTCGATCTGGCCGGCATTCCTTGAGGCCACTATCTCCCGGGCCCTCTTAGTCACAGCCTCTTCTGTCAGCCGGCGATGAAAAACAGGGATTTTAGAAATCAACAGTTTAAATTTTTCCTGCGTATTAGTTTCCCAAATCATTGTCCGATCCTTTCAAAATATAGTAAAATTTTACTATTTAAATTTTATCATATTATAGCGTTGCTGCCGGCTTTGTCAAGAAAATTTTTAGCTTTTTAAGAGTTAACTTTTACAGTGTTTTGGTAAGGTGGGTAAGGAATTGTGATTCGGCTTCCAGCATCTTAAGGTCATGCTCTAAAATACGCGCCAGGGAAGGAGAAATTTTCCCCTTGCCGCGCGCGCCGAGCATCTGTTTCATCCCTTTGGAGATCTTATTCGAGATGAATATGCGTCCGCGCAGCCTCCTGCGGGCGACCTTAGGCTTTATAAAGTGCAGGAAGTACAAACTTAAATCCAGGCTGAACTGCGGCCTCTTCAGGTCTAAAAAACTACTGTTCAGTAATTCGTCAAAGCGGGCCTTGCCTTTTTCAGTCAGCTCATATACAAAACGCTGCGGCCTTTTTCCCTCTTTGCCTGTGCGTTTTGCCACTAAGCCTTTCTTCTCCAATACGCGCAAAGGGTAATATATAGATTTCAGCTTTACGCCGGCAAACAGAGAAAGGATCTCTTTGATCTTAGTCTTTATC
>JALOCE010000009.1 GCA_023227925.1 Candidatus Omnitrophota bacterium | reverse complement strand
GAGGGGAAGCGGGTCAAGGCGGACGTGTGGTACACGCTGAAAGATGGAAAGGTTGTGAAGGCCGATGACTGACAAGATCACCACCGAAAGGGGCAAGCAATGAGTGAGATCGTAGTAACTACGGACGTGTTCGAACCAATAGGACTGTCTCCCGCATCGAACAGAAGACAGACGGATGGGTTCGCGTGTTCTTCACTGACGGAGGGGAAGTAGTCATCAACCCTGCCGAACAGTTGGCTATCACGAAGGGAGACGGGGCATGAACGTGACATGGATGAGGCCGTCACGGTTGCGCCGAAAGTCGCCTTGGGACTTGTCCCCCGTCTACTTCGGTCGCTACTTCGAGGAACGCTATCTTGACCTTGGCTGGCCCCGATTCGGCACCGTATGCATCATCTGGCGGGAGGTGGCCCCGCGATGACCCCCATGGAGATGCGAGACGAGATAGCCGCCGAAGCACGAGCGTTCATCGTTGCCGAAGTCGGATTCGACGGTGGGCAAGGAATGACGGAACAGGCAGAACGATTCGCAGACGCTCTCATGCCCCTCATCGAAGAATGGGTAGCCAAAGCGCGCGAGACGACGTGGGATGAGTGTGTGGCTATCTTCGACTCGAAGTTCTTCGGCGGACCAACGAAAAACATGGTGCTCGGCTGGCTCATCAACCCCTACCGGAGGACTACACCATGACCAACGAGATGGAACTTCTCAACGCACTTGCCGACCTACGCACAGCCCTTGACGAGTACGAGGCAAGGCAGACACGAGAGCCAGGACCATTCAACGCTGAGGGTAGAGAACGCGACTACCGAGCGAAGCAAGCCGCACTCGATGCACTCGACACAATGCGAACCCTAGTTGAGGAGCGTGGAGCATGACCCCTCGTGACAGGCTCCAACAGATCAAGGCACGATGCGTCGATTCCGCGTCGTCAACCGTCATCACCCCGGTTTCGAAACCGGAACATCGTCTTTCGGCTACCGCCGCGCTAGAGTGGTACAAATGGAACTGATCTTTTTTTACGGGGTTCCGCCCGAACATGCGGACTGTACCGAAGTTGACCCTCCGGACGGACTATCAACAACCACCGACCAACGGTTGCTTCATCCGGTGGTGCAAACGGGTATGGTGCCTCACGGCTTGAATCGTCCGGCGTCTGCGGTTGCGGTGGCAAGGCAGTTGGGGGTACACTTTGGTGATACTCTGCCCATCAGGGTTGGAGTACCGGGTTATGGGGTTTTCAGAATCGGAACAGAAGGGTGGTGTGTAGAGTGAGCGCAACAGGAGACTACTTCCGCAAGATTGGGGACGACTATGCACGTTATGCGGACGTAGGTCAAAAACGGTATTCTGGTGTTCCCGGAATCCGAGCCGCAAATTTGGCGGAGGCCGCGAAGTATTACGAGCGGGCTGATCGGTTCGACCGGGTTCTGGACGAGGAGGAGAAATGACAACAGAAGACGAACTGCTCGCGGCTCATGCTGTTTACAAAGCAGACCTAGCGCGAGCAAAGGCTCAAGCAAAACAAGAAATGATTACGCGCATTAACGAATTAACGAGCGAATCTTTAACGGCACTTTCACAAAAGGTACATTCAGCGCATTCGGAAGGTATGACGAAAGCGACAATTAACGCGCTTTTAGGCGTATATTCTAACGCGGCTCAAGCGAAACCCATTTGGGATGCCTATACCCCGGAAAAGAAAATTGATTTACGGGTTCGCAACAATTCCGATTCCGGTGATTCGATTCCGGACACAATCGTTACCCGTCATTATGACGGGAGTTTATTTGTGGCTCTTGGTGGTGGTGGGTATTCGGTTATCAACCCCGTTTTGTTACGGGAGGGTGAGGATCAGTGGTTGGTGTGGGATGAGCCAAATCCGCTTGAACTCGGGGACGAGTACGCAACGGTCTATTCGGCGGTGTTCGAATTCCTCAAGCGGGGGGAGGATGAGGGTGGGCTATCTTGACAATATCCCTCTCGACGTGCTTTTGAGGGCACGGGGGTGGCGTGTGTGTAACGACGGGTGTTGGAATTGGAAACCGAAATCGTTGCAAATGATGATTGGCGGGACGCGGCAGAACGTAGCGCGGTTAGCGTACAAGGCGTGGGTCTGGCCGGAGTTGGGAGATAATGAACAGGTTCGTCGGGTTTGTCAAAACCGGAGGTGTATCAACCCGGAGCATTTGGCGCGGTCGGGGGAGGCTCGTCCGATTCCGGAGCAGTTTCAGAAAACAAAAGAGGCGCGGCTTAATCGGGGGATCAGGGAAGACTACGCAACGGGATGGTACGGGGTTTCTGACTTGGCGGGGATGTATCGGGTGCCGGTTGCGAAAGTGGAGAAGATATTGCGAAACAAGGGAGAGGAGTTGTGATGTGTCCTTATGAATTGAAGACGAGCCTAGAGACAAACGGGTATGAGGTTCGGTTGCTTGACGGTACGGTTATTGGTTTCGCCGAGCCGACCGACGAGGAAGACTTGTGGATGGCTCTTAGCGCGTTTAACGAGAACTTTTTCTGTGAAGCCGATTCTGAAAACCGTGCGGCGGAAGAAGTGTGGGGCGCCTACCAAAGTTCACAAAGAGGGGAGCGGGGCGATGAGCGGCTATGATCGATACTTAGAACGCTTAGGCGGATGCTACGACGAGGAATGCCCCGAGTGCGGCCATTCTCAAGACGGTTTCGATGGCGGGTGCGACGAATGTGGGTGGGCTTCGGAAGAAGACCCGGACGATTACTATGACCGGCTACACGATAATGTCTGATTGGGAGGGGGCGTGCCCAAGTTGTTACGCCCCTATAGACGATTTTGAAGATGTGTGCGGCTCATGCGGATGGCAAGATGAAGATGATTTGGACGATTTAACAGCGAAAGGAGAAGGACATGAAGATTCCGTTTTTGCATAACGTTCGACGGGGGTTGGCAACCAACTCATCGTCCAGCCATTCTCTTGTGTTCCACGCGACGCCGGTGGCCTCGGGTGATTTGGGGGACGCGGCGTGGGTTGATACAGAATTCGGGTGGGACCACTTTGTTCTGGATACGCTAGGGTCGAAGTTGATGTACGGCCTTACGCAGGCCATCGGCCAGGGCTGGGGGTCGGAGGTGACCTCCGAGAAAGTTCAGGAGTTGAAGGAACAGTGGGGGGCGTTGTTCCCCGAGTTTTTGGACGACGATGACTTGTGGGTGCATGCGGCTGAAGGCTATGTCGATCACCAGTCGGCGGTCTCGGTTTCTCCTGGATTTGTTGACAAGTTGCGCGACCCCCGTGTGGTTGTCCACGGCGGGAACGACAACGGGGGATACCCTGACATCGACTACCACTATAACCGGGAAACGGGAGAGTATGTAGAACACGACCACACTCTCCCCGAGGGCGCAACCCGCGAATGGGTGTCTACGTGATGGTTCGTTTCGACAGGAACGCGGTGGTTATCTTCAACCCCCGCAATGGGGACAAACTTCGATTCGCTGTCGGTTCCTACACGAAGGCGAAGCGCCCGGAGTTGGTGGACATGAAGATTACCGACTACTGCGCGTTCGGGTGCCCCTTCTGTTATCAAGGCTCCACCCCTCTCGGAGAGCACGCAACGTTGGACAACATCACCGAAGCGATTCGGCAGATGAAGAAGGCTCGTGTTTTTGAGGTTGCGATTGGCGGGGGTGAACCTACAACGCACCCGAACTTCGTGGAAATTCTGGTGCGGTTTCGGGGAGCAGGAATTGTCCCCAATTTCACGACGAAATCACTGGGCTGGGTGAAGCGAAACTGGGGGGCTATCGAGAACACGGTTGGGGCGTTTGCGTTTTCGTGTATGACTGCGAAAGACGTAGTATCCGCGACTAAGGCTTTGTCGGGGGTTCCACGTTCTCGGATGAACCTCCACTATGTCATGGGGTTGGAGAATGAAGCGGGGTTTGTCGCGTTTCTCCGGGCCGCACATCAACACGGCTTTCGAGTAACCTTGCTCGGGTACAAGACCACAGGCCGGGGCGGGGGGGTCGTTCCACACGACTACTCGAATTGGGTCGATCTTGTACAGTTGCTTACGCGGGTGGGTGCATGTCCTACGCTGTCTATTGACACCCCTCTTGCGGCTGAATACGAAGACCGCTTGCCCATCCCGTCGTATGCTTTCCACACGAAAGAGGGGTTTGTCTCGGCGTACATCGACGCGGTACAGATGGGGTTGGGGGCTTCAAGTTTCCAGCAAGAATCGTTGATTCCGCTGTCAGGGGACCTGATTGCAGACTACAAAAAGGTTGTGCCTGTATGACCGAGAAAGGAGGTTTCCGATGAGTAGCGACAACTATTACTTGGTCCGGCCCGCGACCCGACGTGAAAAGAACGGTGCTGGTCTTTCAGGACCAGCATGGGCCGTTGAGATGCGGTTCGCATCGCTTGAGTACATTCCGGGTGAGCGGAATCGAGTACACTATCTCAGCCGGGAGTTGGACGAGGCAACAGCGTGGGCTAACAACGAATATTCTGAATACGGGTATGAGGTTGAACCCGCCCTTTCATTGTGGGTTCGTCTAGTCGCGCCTATCCGGGTGTGGTTCCGTGATACCAAGATGCGGGTGTGGTACTGGTGGCGCGGAGGACAAGGTTTCCCTGCGCGATGGGGCCGAGTTAAGGCGCAGTTTGATTTAAACCGGGCTCGGTTCAAGATTGAGCAGGGAAACCGCCGATTGGTCCGGGCGTTTATCAAGTGCGGGTGGGCTCTCAGTGATGCGGGTCATGTAACAGCATACGCAACTAAGTCAGTTGTCCGTCTTATTGCGACGCTGGCAACGCCATCGAAAGACGATGAAAATGACGCCTAGTGAGTTGGATCGTAGCCCAGATGATCAGAAACGTCTCCGCCGTCTCCGGATCAACCGGGGGGTGAGAAAACACCGAAATGAACTGAGTGAAACCCTTTATGGGTGGTGGGATTCACTGGAGCCGGATGACGACGCGATGACCCCGCTTATCGAATTGGTGGGGCGCATGATCGCGCGTGCTTACGAAGACGCGGTTGTGGACTGTTCTGTTGAAGGCAAATGGCGAGACAACAAGATTGCGCGGAGCCCCTATCGAATGGAGGAGGAGCCGAAATGACCAACCCGTTTGATGACCCCGAGTTTTGTCGAGCCTACGACTACTACGTTACAGTCGAACAGCCGAGATCGTGGGCAGACGGCTACCGAGATGGGTGGGCAGACGGCTACCGAGATGGGTGGGAGGGTACGGGGTTCCACGACGAAGGACAACCTAGCGAAGACGCCTATCGTCGGGGGTACGACCAGGGCGTTGCGGACTGGGTTAACAGTTGATTCCCTACCCTTTCCAGGTCCACGACTTGCAGACCCTTAAAGACGCCGGTTACGTCGGGATGCTGAACATGCAAACCGGAAGCGGTAAGACCGCGACAGGGGTTTGGTCGATCCGCGATTCGGGTGCCACACGGACGCTCGTGGTATGCCCGGCGCAGACGATGGTGACCGCATGGGGTCCGACCGTTGAAAACATCTTAGGGTTGGAAGCACGGGAGATTGGGAATACCGGGACCGCCAAAAAGAAGGCGCTATGGGATTGGGAGTGGGGGGTACCGGGGGTTTATCTCGTAACCCCCCAACTTCTAGCCCGTACCAACGTCTCGCGGTGGACCGGGGACATGCTAATTTGTGATGAATCGCACCAGGTGATGACACCGGGCATCAAGGCAGAGCGAGCGTTGGCAGGGTTCACCCCGCGTGAAGGTGAGCGTTCTTTGGTGCGTCGGTTTGGTGGGCGGCTTATGTTGTCGGGCACCCTTTTGAGGAACAGGTTTGAAACAGCCTGGTCGTATGGTCGAGCGTTGTGGTGGGGCCAAAATCAGCGTGACCAGATCGGGTACGACAACCATTTTGTTTGGAAAAATGACAGGATGGTCGGGAAGACGGTCTACACGAACATGCGCGATGTTAATGGTAATCCGAAAACGGTGATGGTGTTTGAGGGCGAGAAAGAACCGGGGCGGTGGATCAGCGAAGCCCCGACCGTGATTACCCACCTCAAGCGTGAGCGGTGTTGCGAATTCCATCCCGAAGGTTTCTTGCCGTTGGACGCCCCTGTGGTGCGGGAAGAAGTCATCCCGTTGTGTACGGAGCAGAAACGGATTATCCGGGAACTCGAACGAACGTCGATGACGTGGTTGGAAGACAACCCGCTGGTCGTTGACCTGCCGATCACTCAAAAGCAACGAATCCGGCAAGCGATCCTCGGGGTTCCGTCAATCACGGACGATGAAGAAGTGTACTTTGCTGACGACTGTGAATCGCCGTTTATCGACCGCCTCCTCGAAATCTTGGGAACCGAGATTGAGGACGAGACGTGTGTTGTGTTCACAGATTCCCAGCGTTTCGCGGCGGTAGCCACGGAACGTTTGAACAAGGCGGGGGTGAGTGCATTTGAATACTCCGGTCGCACTCGAAGCGTGAGGGATGACAACCTCAAGAGGTTTGGTCACGATTTTCGGGTGATGGTCGGGGTGATTGCCGCCTCTGGCACGGGGCTCGATTCGCTCCAAGCCGTATGCAACAACGAAATTTGGCTTTCAAGGGATTTGGACGAGACGAACAGCGAGCAGGCTCGGGGGCGGTTAGACCGTATGGGGCAACGCCGCCAGGTGGTTCGGTACGTGTTCCACGACGACCTCGGGATTAGCGAGGGTCATTACGGTGACGCTCTTGCCAAGCGTTTGCGTTTGAATCGGAGTTTGAAACGGGCTTGACTTCCCCCTGCTAACGGAGTAGGGTGGACACAGACGAAACGAGAGGAGAAAGCAAATGATGTTCTGGATTGTTGTCGGGTTGGTAGTGATTATGGTGGGGGCACCATGGTGGAGTGTAACACACCCGCTGGAGTATTATGAATACGACGAACGAGTTGGGCTGGGTGCCAGCCTCTTTTTTGGGTTGACGGGGTTAGGCTTGTTTCTTCTTTTTCTTGCGGCTGTTCCCATGCACGCGACAACCCCCACGTTCACTTGTCCCAACGAGAACCCTGTTCGACTTCAAGCCCTCGCAACGTCTACGGAATTGCAAGGAAGCGTTTATATATCGATTCTGGGTGGTGCCGGGTCTGTGGACACCCATCCGTCGTTCCGATACATCGCGGATTATGGTGACGGGTCGTTTTCTCTCGCAGAGTTGTCGGCCCCCGGCGTGTTGATCCGTGAGTCGGATGATGGCTACCCTCGTTTGGAGTGCATCAAAACGACTAAGGTTTTTGACGCTCATTGGTTGGCACCTTGGCTTGGCCCTTATACGTCCGAACCTCTTGACCACTGGGAGTTCATCGTGCCCAAGGGCTCAGTAGTCACCGGATTTGAGGTGGCCCCATGACCGACGAATACACACCGGACACCGCAGAAGTTAAAGCGGCCTATGGTTTTTGGAGTGACTACCGAGTGGGCTTCACGGGAAGTACGGATAGGGCTTCTCAGGAGTTCAATCGTTGGCTCCGAGGGGTACAGTGTAAAGCGTACGACGAGGGAAGCGCCGCGACGTTTGCGTACATCGAACACGGGGGGAAGATCACTTACGATTCGCCCGACAACCCGTATGAGGAAGAGGTGACACCATGAACGACGTAACACGCGAGATGCTAGACCACCTTACAGCCGTGATCGCAGAAACGGTAGAGAACCATCGGCTTATACGGTGTTTCGAAGAAGACCCATATTTCAAGCACACTCGTTCGATTAGTCGGCTTCATCAGCAGAACGAAAACTTGGCCCGAGTCACGGAAGCCTTGTGTTCCGCGTTGTGTGGAACCGGGTCTTTTACGGAACACCAAAGTGATGAGTGGGAGAAGGTGGAGTGATGGAACAAACGTTGGATAGATGCCACTGTGGCGACCCTCTTTTCGAGAAAGTCGGGGCGAATGGCACTACGACGTATTTTGCTTGTCACCACTGTGACCGGGGATGTACTGCCGATCCGAAGGTTTGCCCCCGCTGTATCGCTTCGGGTGCGTATGACCCGTACGGGACGGAAGGGGAATAGTGGCCTCCGTTTTTGATGTCGCGGCGTACATCCTTGCGGAGCAAGGACCGGTGACCCACATGAAACTTCAGAAACTCGTGTACTACTGCCAAGGCTGGCATCTCGCGTGGGACGAGAAGCCTTTGTTTGATGAGCCGATTGAGGCGTGGGCTAACGGCCCGGTTTGTCCGGCGTTATACGAAGTTCTCCAGGGTACATTCACTGTCGATTCCGAGATTTTGGAGGGGGCATTGACGAACCAACACCGAGCAACACAACTTGCTGAAAACGATTTGGACATGAGAATTGGACTCGTCGCACTCCGGAGAGAACGGGGGATCACTCGGAAAGAGGTTGCGGAGCGCACCGGGGTGTCTGTGAAGCAGGTGAAGAAGTTCGAACGGCTTGAGTCTGATCCTCGTTTGTCGTTTGTTCGGCAGTACGCTAACGTAGTTGGGGTGATAATCGAACACCGTGTTGTTAGGGACGACCTTGAAAACTGAAACGGCGTGGCGACGGCTTGTGATCGCACAAGCACAACGAGGCTCGAACTGTTTTGGTCGGTCAGACGTGTTTTGTCCGCCGGAAGATACGGAGGGGGATACCGCTCTCCCCACGCCTGAACAAGCAGAGATGCTATGCTTTCGGTGTCCGTTGTTGGGCCGTGAGTGTCGCGTTTACCGGGAGTCGTTGGGCGGACGTTTTGTGGGCGTGTTAGACGGGCAAGTCGCCGACTATTGGCCTGACGACGAAGGGAGCGAGGAGTGACCGTGACGCCACTACGCTATCCGCACTTCGGCGTATTCACGCATCCGCCCGAAGAGTCCTACCTGACCCTAATGGAGCGCTCGGCTTTGATCTTGGGCGATGCGCATCAAGTGCTTGCGGGTATGCCCGCAAAGACAATTCAGAGTGTTGTCACGTCACCGCCGTATTGGTCACTTAGAGACTATGGGGTTGAGGGCCAGATTGGCCTGGAGCAATCCGTCTACGAGTACGTCGACACCCTTGCTGACCTCTTCGATGAGGTCAGCCGAGTGCTTCGCGACGACGGCACTATCTGGCTGAACATTGGAGACTCATACACTAGCGGGAACCGAGGCTGGCGAGCACCCGATCGCAAGAATGTCGCCCGAGCCATGTCGGTGCGTCCTCCGACGCCCGAGGGCCTGAAGGACAAGGATTTGATCGGAGTGCCCTGGCGGCTCGCGTTCGCGTTGCAGGATCGTGGTTGGTATCTGCGCTGCGACATCGTTTGGAACAAGCCCAATGCGCAACCCGAGAGCGTCCGAGATCGCCCTACACGTTCCCACGAGTACGTGTTCTTCCTGTCTAAGAGCGAGCGCTACTACTACGACGTTGACGCTGTGAGAGGCCCGAATGGCCGTCGTGCCCGCACCGTGTGGGATCTCAAGACCCAGGCCTACAAGGAGGCAAGCGGACACTTCGCAACCTTCCCGCCCAGTCTCGTGGAGAAGTGTGTACTCATGGGCAGTCGCCAGGGGGATGTGATCCTCGACCCCTTCCTCGGCTCCGGTACGACCGCGCTCGTAGCCGGGGCGATGAACCGTCGCTTCGCCGGTATCGAACTCAATCCTGAGTATTTCGATATGGCTCGGAAGCGGTTACTCGCCGCGGGCTTCCACGAGGACAAGAGAGAGTTGGGACAAAGTGCCGCCAGCGGGTAGGTTCGTCTTCCCGGTTCCCGATCGTCAGACATACGTGCGGGGATTAGGGAACCCTGAATCGTATCGCTCTGCGTCCCACGGGGCTGGAAGACGGATGAGTAGGTCCGCCGCCAAGAGGCTGTTTACCGTTGACGACCTCGCAACCCAAACAGCCGGGATCGAGTGCCGCAAAGATGCGGGCGTGGTGGACGAGATTCCTGGGGCTTACAAAGACATTGGCTCTGTTATGGAAAACCAGAAGACGTTGGTTGAACCTTTGGTCAAACTCCATCAAGTGCTGTGTGTGAAGGGGTAGCGACATGGGGAAGGATATTTCGATGACTACGATTTCGACGTTACCAGCAATGACTACGATTTACGAAAAGGGGCGGGGATGAATAACCTGATCGGGCTGGCTGGGAAAGCGGGGTCCGGGAAAGATGCGGTGGCACGGATTCTTGTGGAAGAATATGGCTACACCCGCGTCGCTTTCGCGGACACGGTTAAGCGGGTGCTCGAAGACACGGACCCGATTGTGGATTGTGTGTACGGGGCGCGCCTCAGCGACGTTTTAGAAGACGAAGACCAGGATTGGGACGCGGTGAAACGATATCCGGAGGTTCGGCGATTGTTGCAAAACTTGGGCATGGCGGTACGAGAAATCGATCCGGAATGGTGGATCAAAGCCGCGTATCTGCCCAACGACGGCCACTCGCGTATCGTGGTTTCGGACGTGCGGCTCCCGAATGAAGTTCACGAGATTTGGAAGAAACAGGGCGTGGTTTACCGCGTCTCTCGCTCCGGGGCAGGAATTGGAGAGCACCCAACTGAGACAGCACTAGATGGGTGGATGTTGCCGGTGATCGAAAACGATGGTACACTAGACGAATTGGAGGCGAAAGTAAGGGAGATGATGAAATGTACACCGTAGACTTTGTGCTTGATGGTTCCACCATCGAATCGCTTTCTCCTCCTGAGGGGAGCGAAGAGGTGTGGTTTGGGGCGGGCTTCGATCTGCGAACCGAAGAGAGTGTCCCGGCTCTCAACATGATGGCGGATGTTCTTTATGCCTCCCAATTGTTGAAGGCGAGTCCCGAGTATTTTCGGGGCCTTTACGGGGGTCGGTATTTGACGACCCTCCGGTTCCTTGATGACCTTTACGAACTTTGCGAGTCATACCCTGACGCTACGCTTGACGTGAGGTACTGATGAAGCGTGAACGAGCAGAAATGATCCGTGTCCTACTTTCAGAAATCGAGCCGACCAACCCTGATCCGTCGTATGGAATCCGGGTTTTGAAATCAGTGGTGAAAGAAATAGTAGACAAACTAGAGAAGGAGGGCTTAGCGTGAACGCTACGACTGACAATAAGGTGCCCGCGATCTATGGGGCAATGGGCGAAGTACTTAAGGCGCTCCGAGTAGACAAGGCGGGACAACTCCCCACCCAACTCGGGGGTAAAACGTACATTACCGCCGCCGATGCGTTCGCGGCGGTGAAAAACCTGTTCGCAGACAACCACATTGTCATCATCCCCACCGAGAAGGTGGTTCGATACGACACCCTTGTGGACTCCCACGAGAAGGTTCGTTTTCTCATCGCGGTGGAAGGCACATACACGTTGGTGTCTACGGTGGACGGCTCGACCGTAACAATAGGAGGGGCGGGAGATGGAACAGCGTTGGGTGCATCAGTAGCCTCCAACATCGCTTCCACTAATGCACTCAAAAACGCATTGTTCCGAACCTTCCTTATCTCCGAACAGTCGGTGGAGGACGAAGCAAAACAAGGTTCGGTAAGTGAACGACCCAGCCCCGCTCAGTCTAAGATCGACGCGGCTCGTAAGGCTTCCGCGTCCGCGAAGTCCGAGTCGTCTTTCCGGAGTAAGATTCGGACGGAGTGGGTGGACACTGGCAAAATCACACGCGACCGGGCCAACGAACTGCTTGGTGAAGCGGAGGCTAACGGACTCAAAGAGGAGGCCGCGTACAAGTGGATTCTCGAAGGTCTTGAATCGGGAACGTTGAAAGCCGTGAAATGAGCCATACCTTCATAGCGGAGTATCCTGGTGTGACCCCGAAAGAGGCGTACCAGGATGCTCTCGCGGGGCTGGAAACGGTTCCTTTTTTGATCGGGTGGCATGACATCAAAGTTCAGCGGTTCTTTGAATCTGTGATGTACCAAAACGCGGTTAAGTCTCACGACGACGATCAGATGGAGCAGTTTCGTGAGTCGAACTGGGTATGGGTCGCAACATTGAAAGCGGGAGACTGATGACTAACCTGCGAATTCTTGTTACGGGGTCACGAAACCTCGGGGGCGATGGGGCGTATGTCCGGATGCGCCGGGCTTTTCGGGATGAACTACTAAACGCCAAAGCAACGTCGGCGGTCATCATTCACGGAGGCGCTAACGGAGCCGACTCAATTGCTGGGTGGATAGCCGAAGAAATGGGTTGGCCCGTAGAGGTTCACCTCGCTGATTGGGAGAAGCACGGCAAAGCGGCAGGTCCAATCCGTAATCAAGAAATGGTTGATGCGGGTGCCGATGTGTGCCTCGCGTTTCCTGTGGGGGAATCCAAAGAGACGAGGGACTGCATGAGACGTGCGGAGAAGGCCAGTATTCCGGTGCGGGTGTTCGATGACCCAACCTAAACTGACAGTAGCCGCCTCGGGCATGGGGGGCAGGGGCTACCGTACCGTCTTCGAGCCGGAGCCAGGTGTTGTACCTGGTGTCACGACCGTGCTCAACGCTATTTCGATTCCCGCCATCGTTCAGTGGGCGGTAGATAATACGTGTGCTTACTACGCGGCAAACCCGGAAGCGGTCTACACCCGTGACGAAGAGGCCGTGTACTACATGGGGCGATGGCATTGGAACAAAACTCCCGACTACGACTCGCCCGAGTACAACCCGCACAACTACCATGCTGGGGTATTACAAGACGCGGCGGATCAAGGCGACTTCATTCACCAATTCATCGAAGCCGACTTGAACGGGTGGTTTGAGCCGACACCTCAAAACGCTCAACACGAACAGATGATCGGAGCCTACCTCGATTGGCGTGCCAACAACGATGTGGAAATGCTGATGACCGAACGCACGGTGTTCGGGGACGGGTACGCGGGTTCGTTCGACTGGATGGGCTATGTGAATGGTGCGAAACTTTTGATCGACAACAAGAGCAGTCGTGCAATCCGGGAAACCCACGTCGGACAACTCGCGGCGTTAGGTGCGGCGCACACAATGGCTGTCGAGGTGAAAGAGGGCACCGAAGGTGCCCGCCACCACAAGTTGCACAAAGCGGCGTCCGAAGGTAATGGGGGTCAGGTGGATTCGTGGTGGGTGCCGGAGCCACTACCCCCCTTCCAAGGCTACGCGGTATTGCAGGTTCGACCTGATGATGTGGACGAGCCCGCGTTTTGTCGGCTTGAAATTATCCCGGACAATGTGATAGACTCCGGGTGGCGGCTCTTCCTGGGCGCGTTGACGATTAAGAGAGCGCAACGAGAACTGGACCTACTAAAGAAGGGCGGTGAGTGGTGAAAGGAATTTTCAACGCTGATCGTAGAGTTATCCTAATGGCGTTGTCGGCTCGAAAAGAGCCGGTCTATGAGGGTACGGTAAACCCTGACGAAGTGAAAAAACGTCGAGCCAAGAATAAGCGGGCTCGCCAATCACGCCGACAAAACCGAGGGGGTGACTGATGAGAAGGAAACGACAACGTGAAGAGGACTGGGTTCTGGACCTTGTTCGCTACTACGGCCATCTAACTGGAACGGTGGAGAAGAGCGTTCTAACGAGGAGACTCCTAATTCCAGAACGAACCCTTAACAGAATGGTAAGAAAAGGGACACTTCGGGTGTTTGATACCGAATACGCCCTTGTTGCTCATAACAACTAGGAAAGGAGCAGTAGTGGAAAACAGGGAGCCAGACGCAATCGACACTGAGGATT
The DNA here is from genome assembly GCA_023227925.1 of Candidatus Omnitrophota bacterium. Classification (GTDB taxonomy): domain Bacteria; phylum Omnitrophota; class Gorgyraeia; order Gygaellales; family Profunditerraquicolaceae; genus JALOCE01. The sequence continues at coordinate 19,944 of JALOCE010000009.1, read as the reverse complement.
CAGTCGAGAACGAAGGCGGAAGCGGGGCGGTTGTTGTGTCCGCGAGCATGGAAATCGCGTCAGGATGCATCGACGGAAACCACTTGACCCTAGTTACAACCTAATTGGTACTCACGAAAGGAGCGGTAAAAATGGCATGGATCATCGTTAACGGTGAGGTGACCAACACCTTCCACGAGGGCAAGGGCGCGAAAGTGAAGGAAACTTTCACCAAGCGTGACGGAACGGAGGGAACCTCCTTCTACTCCGTGTGGTTTGAGGCCCCTCACGGCCTCTCAATCGGGGACAAGGGGAAGTTCTCCGGCCCCGGATCGGTCTCAGCCGAAGAGTACGAAGGAACGTGGTATGGCCGCTTGTCGATCAACAACGCGAGATTCGAACCGGGCGGAGACGCTAAGCCTTTCTAACCGATTTCCCCGTCTTAGCCTCAGGCTAGATAGCGGGGCAGGAAGCCCATCCTGACAGCAAACGGGCACTAGGGCCTGTAATGGTTTCGACGTTGATGAAAACCCCGAGTGGGACCGTCAACGCACGGCGGTTCGATTCCGCCCAGGTCCACTAGAGTTTAGGGAGAGACTAAGCAGAAAGGGGTTACGTGGAGCAAGTAGAAGTGGCAAAGGCTCTTGCAAAACAGGGGCTTCACGTTTTCCCCTGTCGGGAGGTCTCGACAGTCGTCCGGGGGAAGACGTACGGAGTCAAGTCACCTTACCCGGCCAACGGCTTCTATTCTGGCACAATTGATCCGGAGCAGATTGATAAGATGTGGGGGCAACACCCGAACGCCCTGATCGGTGTCTGGACGGGGCCTTCCGATATTGTCGTGTTGGATATCGACGTGAAAAGGGATACCCAGGGGGGTATTGTTGTTGACGGCTTCGATGCGCTAGACAAGTCGTGGTTGGATGTCCCCGAAACTTTTTCGTACGTGACCCTCAATGGCGAGGGGATGCACAAAGTCTACGTGGCCCCAAAAAACACGCCCTTGAGCCCCGCCACCACCTACCGGGGTATGACCGGGATCGACCGACGCTCGGGCGGTTCATACGTGGTGTGGAACGGTGCTGTTCCGGCAACACGAGGAGAATTCACCCCTGCCCCCGAATGGCTGTGCGACATTAACGACGTTCGTTCCCGTGCCGCGTTTGCCGGGAACACGGAAGAATGGTTTGCGTCACTAGAACCGGGCGAACCCAACCGGATTGTTCGGGAAGCGATTGCTCGGGTCAAAGACGATTTTTCCCACTCCCAAATGATTAAAGCCCAACACGAGGCGATCCGGCTCGGGTGCGAAGGAAATCCTGGGGTTCCAAAACTAATCTCTCGACTTGAGGAAGCCTGGTTGTCCCGCCCTGCCGAGCACCACACGACCCCCACCGACGAGTGGGAGTACAAGTTTGCGGAAGCCCTCGCCGGGGGGATCGCCAAGTTTGGGGACACGCTGGGTATAAGGAAACTAATGCCCGAATGGTCTTTAGAGTTAGTACCGGAAGGCGTGCCAGACGGACTGGTGTCGGGGGCGTCCGGGGATAAGCAGTCGTTCAACATGCTTTTGCGAGCGATGGTGGAGCGGGAACCTGACGATTACCGGGTGTTGTCGGTGATGTGGAACTCACCTAAAACACGAGACTTGGCTCACGAATGGGGGTTGGTGTTCGTCCACAAGCGTGTTGTTGAAGCGCGGACCACTCCTCCACCGCAAAAGGAGAACCCCACTCTCCCTGAGTTCATGGAGCCAGCGAGCGCGGAAGAAAGGCCAACCGCGTTGCTCACTAAAGAGCAGATCGAGTGTGTTCTTGACCACCCCACCTTCATCGACCAGTACATCGCCTACTCTTTTAAGGCTAAGAAATGGGTGAATCGGGAGTATGCCATTCCCGCCGCATGGACGTTGTTGAGCATGGCGTTTGGTGGGAGGGGTTTTCTCCCCAAAGGCCGTACGATTCCGCTCAACCTTTGGTTCATCACGCTTGGGTATAGCGGAAGCGGCAAGACGATTTCGCATCACGAGTTGACAGTGTGCCTCGATCTGTTGTTCAAGAAAGAAGGGGAAACCTACTACAATCTTGGTGCCGGATCGTCGCCTGAAGCGATGCACGAAGCATTGCTTGAACGTAACAAGCAACCGTCGATGGTCAACCACGACGAGGCATCCGACTTCTTTGAAAACCTGAAGCGCCGGGACTGGATGTCCGGTTTGAAAGACAACCTGGCAAAATGGTACGACGGGTTTGTTCCCCCTGTGAACAAGGTCCGACTCAAGGAACTCAAAGGTAAGTCGGCTATTACGTCATTCAACCTCAACATGCTGGCGACCCCTGATCGGCTTCTTGGGCACATCGACACCGGGATGTTCGAATCCGGGTTCTTGGCTCGGGTGAACTGGGGTTGGGGGGTTCAACCAGACGAGAAAGACATGCGCCGGTTCCAAGTGAACCGCCACTTCACGAACGACGAAGGTGTGAACCCGGTGTGGTACGACTGCATCGCGGACCTCTTGTATGCTCAGCGCGTCCACGGGGCGAGAACGGTAGCCCTCGATTGGACGAAAGAGGCTGAGCAAGTATTAGTCGCGGCCCACGTCAAGATGGACGCAGTTGCTCGTAAGCGTGACCACTACAACATCACGGAGCCTGCGATCACACGGCTCGGGTCGGAGACGATTTGGAAGTGTGCGGGGTTGCTTGCGCTGTGGCGGGGGTCGGACACCATCTCCGAGGTTGATGCGCTCACAGCGGTCTACTACGCTCAAACGTGGTTTGACAACATGTTCCGGGTCGTCAACGCGGCAGGCCAAGGCGAGTTCGCTCATAATATGGACGAAATCGAACTGTTCATCCGGCGTTACCCGAAGGGCATCACCGAGGCGCGGGTGTACAACCGCTTCAAAGGGCTTGCCAAGTTCAGTAGCCGGGATGTTGACAACTTGATTGAATACCTGCTAAAGTCGAATCGGATTATCCGGTCGGTTGACCCGGACACGAAGACGGTGAAGTACACGGTGAACGGATGAGAACAGCAACGGTAATGGCGGAGGCCGAACGTCGGGTGGGTTGCACTTGGGACCACCTGATCGACTTGTACGGTCAGGACCGCGATCATTGGGTTCAAGCGTTCTCGCGTCATCACCGCAAAGATTTGGTACGGTTGTTGGACCGTAACTCTGGCTATAAGCCGCGCGAAACCTACGCGGACCTTCTTGTTGAAACAGTGGACCGCAACCCCGATTTGACGTGGACAATGCTTGAGGACATGTTTGACCGGACGGAAGCGCAGTTGCGTGCTACGCTGTACTTTTCTAAAAGAGGAGACTTAGTGAAAGGGAGGATGAGATGAAAACACAACCTGGCGACTTACTCCCAGGAGACGTTATCTCGGGTTGGATCGTTGCTCGAACGGAACAGAAGACGGACGGGTGGGTTCGGGTGTTTTTCACGGACGGCGGGGAAGTAATCATCAACCCTGCCGAGTCGTTGGTCATTACGAGGGGGAATGATGACTAAAGAGACGTGTCCGGAGTGTGGGTGGTTTTCTCACGAGCGCCCTGAGAATGTCAGGGAGTACGACCGATCTTGGGAAGTTCACCAAGAACAGTTGTGTCCGGCTATTGAACAAGAGCAAGACGAACAGCGTGATCGGACGGAAGCGCAACTACGGGCCACGATGTACGCCTCCGGGCGTGGAGACCTAGCGAAAGGGAGGATGATATGACTGACGAGGTTCTGGAGCAAGAGTTCTACGAGCAGATGTTGGACATGGGACTCGACCGCGACTCCGCAAGAGAGGCCACGGCAGATGCTCGTGACAATGGGATGTTTGACGTACCGGGGGCCGACTAATGGGCGGGATGATAAGCACGGTATGGAAAAAGGTTTGGTTTAGGCCCTCTAAGGTGGAGTGGGGGACCAAAGAAGAGTGGGACGACTTCTGGGATACGGAAACGTGGGACGAGTTTTGGGATACGGAAACGTGGGATGACTGACACCATCTTCACCACGATCCGCGGCTCGCGCCTGTACGGTTTGTCCCACGACGCCTCCGACACGGACATTTATGAGGTGACAACCTCGCTTCGCGCTCGCGCCCGCCAAACCTTTGACACAGAAACCCGCATTGACAAGGTTTCGGTGGGGTTTGACACGTTTCTTATCCGCGTCCACGAAGGATCACATCAAGCGTTGGAAGCGTTGTTCAGCCCCTACAAGGTGTGGAACCCGGAATACGAATACCTCCGTCCGCTCATCGAATCCTACCGAGTTTGTGGGCCGAGCGTGTTTGCCAAATATGAGCGGACGATCAAGACGCTCTGCTATGGGGACAAGAAGCGACGCCAACACGCGGTAAGGCTGTGGTTCAACCTCCTAGACCTCCGAAAGTGTGGCCGGTTCGACCCCGGGATGAGTCTCAACCAAATCGCCCAATTAGAGTACCTTGCCCGCCATTACGAGGGTGTCGAACTTGCTCGGGTGTTGGGGGTGTCGTAATGGACCCTGAACTTTGGTGGGACACACCGAACCTCCGGTTCCTTTGTCAAATCGGTGGGGAATGGGTTGACTTCGATGACGCTTATGTGGACGCCGAAGGGGCCAAGTGGAATATGTGTAAGGCGTGTGGAGAGGAAGAGGTTCGGAACGAGTGGCTAATGAAGCGATCACTCCGTATTGCGGCGGATAGACTGAGCGCGGCATACCCCATCGGCAGTTTACCGGAAGGCGATACCGAAAAAGGGCTGTCGCTGGCTCTCGACTGGTTGCGAGCCCACGGTGCCTAGACTAGAGGAGGACACAGAATGGGGTGCCTAAACCGGGACGTTGGATTCGGTCACTGGTTCGGAAACATCCACCTGTCCGGACCTTGTAATCGCGCTTGCTACTTTTGCATCGGCCAGCACATGATGGGGCTCGACTCGTTCAACACGCTCGATTCTTGGCCGCTTCCGGGGATAGAAGATTTTGTGGGGGGGGGGGGTCGAGACCGGGGTGTGACCGAGGTCAATGTGACAGGAACCAACACCGATCCGCTACTCTATCGGCATACGGGACAACTGTCTGGTTTTCTACGAGAAGCGATTCCCGGACTGACGCTGGGGCTACGGACGAACGGGGTGTTGGCGTTGAGGCGTCCCGATGTTTGGTCAGCCTACGGTAAGGCGTCGATTACGGTGTGCTCCTTTGATCCGGTCATTTACCGTACTATGATGGGCCGAGGCGCACCCCCTAATCTTCGACGCATTTTGGAACTTCCGAACGGTCCACAAGCGGTCAAACTGAACGTCGTGTTGGGACCGGAGAATACAGCCACAGAGGACGTGTTTCGCACATTGAACGTTGCGGACAGTTGTGGGATCGCTCGTGTAAACTTGCGAGAACCCTACGGTCAACCCCACGTCGGTGACCCCCTACAGTCTTATACCCCGGTCAAAATGACTCACGGGATGCCCACTTATCTCTGGGGCGATACGGAGGTTACCTATTGGGATGTTCACTACGTGGAAGTCGAGTCGATTAATCTGTACGCCTCCGGAAACGTGTCCACTACATACCCGATTACGTTGGGGTATAGCCCCGACCTCGGAGAAGTCCAAGAACAGAAAGAGTTCCCTGGAGGACGTATCCGGAACCAGTGGCAAGGAACCTGTCGTGACTAAACGCTACCTGTTCGCGGACGCCGAAACCCACAACGCGGGTAAAGAATACTCGATGCCTGCCCGCGAGTTTGGGCGGCTGTACCAGTATGCGTGGGACGACGGCCCGGTGGTTCTGACGGAGGATTACGATGAATTCGTGGCTGTTGTCCGCGAAGCGGATTACGTGGTCGGGCACAACATCATCAACTTCGACTTGTCGTGGCTGTTCGGAACGGAATCGCTTGAATCGCTCCAAATGTGCCTCGACCGGAAAGTGATCGACACCTTCGTGCTGGCATCGCTTGTCACGCCCGCGCCGTATATGTACACGAACGCCCAGGGATCAACCGTGTTCGATGCGGCCAAGCCGGAACGCGCGATGAAGTATCTGAGTCTTGACAACCTCGCACACCAGTTCAACCTCCCTGGTAAGGTGGGAAGCCTCAAAGACCTCGCCAAGAAGTACAACCCCGCGAAGACGCTCGTTTCGAACCTTGACTATTCGCTCATACCGACCGATGATCCCGAATTCCGCGAATACGCCGAAGGGGACATTGTTGCTGTTCGTGCCTTATACCGCTATTTGCTCAAACTGCTTAAAGAGCAAAATTACCCTGGCGAGTACATTTGGCGTGAAATGGCTATTTGGGGTATCAATGCTCAAATCAGTCGAAACGGGATATTAGTGGACACGGCGGCGGCACAGGACCGTGTTGACGAGTTGGCGGCTTCCCGGGATAAGATGATGAAGTGGTTGGTTGAAACCCACGACTTCCCGACCGAAGGGAAAGCGCCTTGGGCGACAACCCAAGGCAAAACGGTCATCCTCGACGTTCTAGCAGAAAGCGGAATCACACCGGACACCCATCCGGAATGGCCTCGGACGCCTACGGGGGCACTCAAGTTGGGCGGGGACGAGTTGATCGCACTAACCACCGGAACCGACGCTTTTGAGTTTGGGCAGGCGATGGCGATGCTGAAAGGCCAACGATCACTCGCACAACTGGCAATGGACTCAACCCACCCGGACGGGAAAGTCCACCCCGACATCACCTGTCTTCAGCGGTCGGGTCGCACTTCGGTACAACGACCGGGGCTTACGGTGTGGTCTGCTCACGGTGACGGCGCAGTCGAGAAGAGATACTTTGTCGCGGACCCCGGTACAAAGATGCTGGAAGTTGACTACTCCGCCGCTGATGCGCGTGCCGTTGCCGCTATGTCCGGTGATCCCGAGTTTGCCAAACGTCTCGAACCCGGTGCTGATGCTCACGAGATCACGGGTCGAATCTTTTTCGGGGATGAGGCTTACGACGCAGACCCTGAAACGTCACGGCATACCGCCAAGCAGATCAACCACTCGGTTGCATATCGTATTGGCTCCAAAAAACTTGCGGCAAATGTGGGTATCACGGTTGAAGAAGCAAAAGAGTTTTTGCGCCTCTACCGGGACACCTACCCGTGGGTTGCTCGGTGGCAAGATAACGCCACACAAGAAGGGGACACATTTGGATTTGTGTCAAACGATTGGGGCCGTCGCATGATGGTGGATGAGGGCCGGTCATTTACGCAGTCATGCGCGTTGATCGGGCAGTCAACCACCCGAGAAATCCTGTTTGACGGGCTTATCCGTATTGTCCGATACGACCTAGAACGCGCCAGGTGGATTAGGGCCACGGTTCATGATGCGGTGGTTTTCTGTTTGCCCGAAGACCGGGCGGACGAACATGCACAGTGGGTGTGTGATACGATGAGCACTATCTTCAAACCGAAGACGCAATTAGGACAAGCCATTGATTTTTCGGTGAGCCGGGGGCCGCTTGCTGACAACTGGTTCGAGTGCAGTCACTAGGAAGGAGTGGACATGGCAACAATCACAACAGGAGCGATCCCGAAAATTACCGAGCGTTCGGTCCGCGAACTCATCGAATTCGGGGAACGAGACCACCTTCCCGATATCCAGAAGTGGGCCGAACGAAAACATACTATTCCCGCTTGTGCTCGTCTCACAGTAACAAAAGATTCGGTGTGGGGGGCAACAGAGTTGTATTGGAGATGGTTTGAGGTCACGTTGTGAAACGGCTTCTCAGTATCGACCCCGGGTTGTCAACTGGTGTGGCGTTAGGAGAATATGGTCCGGAGAAGCCATACACGCTTCTCTCCGCTGTTCAGATCGAGGATGGCTTGTCTGGGTTCCTAGAGTGGGTTCGTGGGCCGTGTAGGGTCATAGAAGACCGCTATCCCGATCTTTTAGTGGTCGCAGAGAAGTTCACCCCCATCAACCATTCTGACTATGCTTTGACGACCGAATCAGTGGAGCCGTTGAGAATTGAAGGCGCAATGGTGGCGCTCGGGTTGATGCCCGACACCCCAGACGAACGGTGGCGTCGGCCCGCTGAAATGTACTTTGTCGGGGGTGCGGACCTCGCGGACAAAAAGAAACGGGCTCATGCGTTGCTGAAAGATGTAGGGATGCGTGTCACTGGAAAAATGGTGGGGTGTCGGGATGCGAATGACGTGCGCTCCGCAATACTCCACGGGATCGCATATGTAATGAAGGTAGAAAAACATCGCCCAACTTGGGAACTCGTAAGCAACTGGAAAGGTGGAGACGATGGCGGACAGCCACACAACACAATGTAGGGTTTGTCAGTATGGGGTCGAGAACATCGACTGGGGGTTGAGCAATATCGCCATCTCCCGAATCCTCGACTGCTCAGAAGGCTCCGTGCGCCGCCATAAAAAATGGGAAAAAGTAAACGGGTTCGAGTTGGGCAACACCTCATTTGTTGTTTCTGACCCCGACGCGGTTCCCGGAAACTGGATTCCCCGGCGCAAGTGGCAAACCCCCACGGGCGAAACCCTTTATTCGTTTCAGAACGTCCCCGATGTTGTAGACCTCGAATCCCGGCTGGACAATGAGCGCATCGACTCCTTGATCCGAGACCTCCCGGATGTGGTGTTCCCTGACGTGGACGAGGGTCCAACGGAGTTGTTGGACATCGCGGACCCCCAACTGGGTAAATCGGGGGAAGCCCTCGGAGGCACGGACGGGACGATTGCTCGAATTTACTCGGCAGTCAAAACCGCGATTGAAACCCGGTACTTGTTGAACCCCCCGAAAGAGTTGTACCTGATTGATGGCGGGGATATCATCGAAAACCTGTTCAGCACCCCTCAACAGTTCACGTCCAACGACCGGACCCTCCCCGAACAGGTGGAAGATGCGATCAGTGTGTACATGAACGTGATCGGGATGTTGCTTCCGTACGTGGGGTCGTTGACTCACGTTACCGTCACGTCGAATCATGGGGAAGCCCGCACCGCCCCGAAAGTTAATCCTTACGGCTCAGACAACGACTGGGGGTTTATGATTCAGCGTATGATCCGTGATCGCTGTGTAGACCGGGGATGGGATGTAACTTTTATCCGGCCCGACCCGAATGAGGATACTGCGGTGTTCACTACCGGGGATGGGACAAAGATTGCTGTCACTCACGGACACCACTCCAGTTCACCCTCTCGTGTGAAAGACTGGATCAAGGGGCAGGACCACGGACGCCGACCCGGTTGGGATGCTGACCTGTGGCTCACCCACCATTTCCACCACTCTTGGCACGATACGCTAGGTGGAGGACGATGGGTGTTTGGTACTCCGAGTGTGGACCCTGGGAGTTCATGGTTTACGAGGAAGACCGGAGACTCCTCCCCCCCCGCGATTATGTGCCTCACGGTGGATAACGGTAAGTGGTCCAACCACTCAATTGTGGTTTAGACAGACACCAGTGGAAGCGCCCCCGATTTGCTACGTTCCCGGTTGCTTCCAGAAACGTGTATCGCTTGGGTTGTGTGGACACCACTATATCCGACAAAGAGCGTGGGGCTACTGGAAAGGGGTGTTGATCTGTTGCTCGGCTTGTGGGGATTACTTCTGGTCAACGCAGACGAAAACCGCGTTCTGCTCGAAGATGTGTAGTGACGGAATACGGGTATACTACAATCGGGTTTGGGCGGAGAACAATCGCAAGGAATATCGAGAGTATCACGCGGCATACCGGGTCGAGCACCGTGAAAAACTACGGAGAATGGCGGAGATTCGCAACTTGAAACTCCGAACCGTGGCTCAAGACGCGGGGTTGCCGTATTCTAGAAGCCCTGCGACCAAAAGATATTCTCGCGTCCTACGAAATGCTGTTCGACACCGGGCGAAATCACGGGGGTTGGACACTCTCGTGTACCCCATATGTGAGTCGTTCTTTACCCGGATGCTGTCGAGATATGGGAACTGTTGCGCTTACTGCGGTAACCCGCTTAACGGACGTGTGTGCTGGGACCATGTGACCCCCTTGTCTCGTGGAGGCCATCATAGTGAAGGGAACCTTTTACCCGCCTGTATTGGATGCAATGCCTCTAAACACAAAAGCACGGTCCAAGAGTGGCGGAAACGACAACGACTTCGGGTGGCGCTCCAAAGTTAGTGCCCCGGTTGGTAACGGAACTACGGTTTTCGGAACACCCTCTATTGATCCCGGTTCAGCGTGGTTTACCCGGAAAACGGGGGAATGTTCGCCTCCCGGTGTTACGTGTCTTACTGTCGGAGACAGTAAGTGGACTAACTATTCGGTTGTTGTTTAGGCGGGGGTGACCCAGAACTCGCCTGCGATGATGTCGTTTGCGGCCCACGTCCACGGAACGGTAGCGGTGATGTTCTGCCACACGGCACCCGTATCATGCTGGAGGATGATTTGTGTGAGTGACGTTGCCTCTTGTAAGGTGTTTCCACGGGCACCTACTGTCGTGTTGTCGTCATACAACCCCACAGTCCCGAGCACGGGCGAGTACCGAGTAGATAGGGGCGCGATGTTGAAAGGCAGATTGAGATGGGGTATGGTCCCGACTGACGCCCCGGAGGTGCCGAGGACGTACTTGAAGCGAACGAAGATTTCGCCGTTCACGTAGCGATACTTTTGTGTCTGCTCGGCAGAACCGCCCGTTCCAACTGTGATATTGGTAGGCGCGGTTGCCCAAGTGATCCATCCGGATTCCCAGGCGACCCATGCAGAACCAGAATAGCGATAGAGAGTGTCGGTGTCAACCTGATAAGCCAAATCACCTATGCGCATTCCTGTAATTGCCGCCAAAGCCGCTGAATCAGCGGGACGATAGTGATAAATCTCTGTGACCGCCTGAAGATCATCAATATCCCCCTGTGCGGTGGTCATATCGCTTTGAAGCGTCGCGATATCCGCTTCAGCCGTTGCGAAGTCCGTTGTTACATCAATGTCGTCAAGAGCATCATCAATCGTGTCGGCCATTGCCGCGAGATCAACGGTTAAATTATAACCGTCACCGCTATCTGGAGTCCAGATGTTTCTTGGTGTCGTTGCCATAGTAATCCTATTCTATCAGTTACTTGTAAAAGAGTACGGTTCCGGTTAGGCGGACAGATTTGTTAGACGCGACTGCACTCAAGTTTCCTGTTACCCATACGTCTGCTGAAACCCATACCGTTTCCCCGGGAATCAACGGGTATAGAAACCAGTCAGGGCTTATTTCGGTTCGGGAAGCAAATACTGAGCCGCGTCCCCCCGTTGCGGTAACTGACGAGCCATAGGTTTCTTCCCCGTCGTAAGTGTAAACCGCTTCTAAAAGACAGCCTAAGCGTGGAAACGTGCCGGTGAAGGCAAGGTCGCAAGAGCCTATAGCCGTCGCGGTAACAACATATCCCCGATAGTTCCCCTCGGGGGTGGGAACCCGAACAGACGCGAACCCAACCCGCCTATCAAACCCGGGAGCACCGTCTCCTTCAGCCTCGAAAGTCACAGGAAAAACGTTACTGGTGAGTGCTTGAAAACGGGCTTCAATGTTTGCGGTGGTTGCCGCAATGTTCCTGTTTGTTCCGAGAATAGACGACCGATCTGCGAGAACGGCTTTCTCTAACGCGATAACTCGGTCTTCCAGCGTTCGGCCCCATTTTTCGGCATCGCCGGGGAGGTTACGCTGGGGAAACACGTCTCCCGGGTTGATGTCTTGAGGGTTTCTAGCCATTGTACGCTCCCGTCAAGTATTCCTGTTGATAGGTCATGTCCGTCTTCAACGCCTCCACATCGCCGTACGTTAGTGCGGTGTACAGCGTTTCCAGGTCCGAGTGGAGAAGGTCGTCGTCTGCTTGGGTAAACCCGATTCCACCCGGGGTGAGAGTACCGCTTCTAATACGATACCACCTCCGACGCTTCGCGTCCCATACCCTCGCACCCGACACATTCCCGAAAACCTGGTTGGCGTAGTCGTCTTGAACCGTCTCAAACCAGTAGGTTCGGATGTCGCCATAGGTGTCGAGGCTTTGAGCAGTCACATACCACGTTTCAACATCATCATACGCGGGCGTAGTCAATTCGGCTTCGATTTCAGTTTGAACCGCCCCATACGTGGGGTAGGACGCTACACCGGAATCCCCCCGGCGGTTGATCGCGCTGACCGTTCCCGTGATAGATGGGACCACTCCCGTCCATCGTTTCGCGGCTCGAACCCCGGCACGCATTGCAGAGTCAAGGTCGTTGAGGAATGTGTTGTCGAGGGTTTCACCGACAACAGTCGCGGTTTTCGACGCGGGAACCCCAGTACGGAAGGTTCGCAATGTTCGATTGTACGCAACGCCGGTTCCAACGATCCTAAGGGTGGAATAGCGCGAACCAGACGTGGCAGAGGCAAGAGCCAGGGAAAACGATTTTGAGGGCTCCCCTGAAACAGTGGTGATGTCGGTAGCCCCAACGAGGTTAACGGTGAGGGTCGTCGTATCGGGGTTGATGGTGATAGTGACGGACCCGCCATTGTTAGCCCACTGGGTCGGGTTGACGGGCAAACCATCATCGGCTACCACCGTGTACACGGAGGAAGCATCATAGTCCTGAGCGACAAACGTTCCCATCGTTGGTGTTTGAATCGAACTGACGCTGGCGCTCAACTCCAACTGATATTCGGCAGTCTCACCCGCATTGACGTTCAAAACCTCGACTTCCGGGGTCCACCCCCCAGGGGGATACACGAGTTCATCCGTGATTTCTGAGGTATCGTACCAGTACACTTCGACCGTTTGCGCTAACGACCCGGATTGGGTAGAAGACGACCGGGTGATGTCGCGCCCTCGCTCTGCCACACGTTCTCGAACAGGGCGAAGAAGAATAATCCCGGACACGAGAGAGATGTCACAATCTTGTGCCGCCGCCATTTGCTTCAGCCGAAGCCACAATTCTCCAGTGAACCCCGGAAACACTACCGACCGGGAAGCAATTGTGGCGTCCACGAAAAGATCGGTAGTAATCCCCGCGAGTTCAAGATAGTATTCGAAAGCGTTTTCCAGCGTCCCGACGAAAGGCTGGGCGTTGATGTTGAAAACATTGAGTTCTGAAAGTCGAGACAGACAGGTAATGGTGGCCCGAGCAGAAACATCGTCCCGGTCACATCCGTCCACTGTTCCGAGGGTGAACCCTTTACGGGTGTCGGTGAGCGTAACTGCTTCACCGATAAACCACTCAGGTCCATACAACCAGAACGGGTCGTCCCTTTCGATGTCCGGGTCGGGCAACACTAGAGTAAGTGTAATCGTCCCCACACCCCCTGACGAGTCCCCCACCGATAGCGGAGTGGAGTCTTCTTGAACAGAGTAGTCTTCGCATTCGTATGTTCGCCCCCCAATTTCGACCCTTATACCCACGAACCCACCTCTTTGAACGACGCGGCAAACCCAATTGTCCCACCGTTGAGACCCGTGTTGGCAACGTAGGTAGGTTCCCCGTCAAACCGACAACCCGAATGTCCCGCGCCCCCAACCCACGGCCCTGTGGTGAAAGCGGCAGGCGGTGATCCTCCAGTTCGGTACAACCGTCCCGTCATCGCCGCCACCGTAACGGTGCCTGCTCCACTCGCGCTCTTTCCCAGTTGGATGCGAACCCCCCGGCCTCCGCTAAACGTGTCAGGTACAATGTTTGTCGCATCGACCGCGACTTTAGTCAACACGGATGCGGCCCCAAGGTTTCCGTTCGAGTCAACAGGATAGGCTTCAATCACGCCATTCCCCGTGGTCGTGTGGATCGCCCCAAGATACAAGGTGTATCCGGTCGGAATCGGAACGAAAAGTGTGTCCGCTTCGTCTCGGTAACCTTCTGTGGTGCTAGCGAGGTTGTAATACGCTGACTTAATCGGAAGCGTATGTGTCTCCCACCCGGACGTAGCAACCGCTTCGGGGTCTAGTCCGTACACCATGCTTGCTCCTTCGTTGTCACAAGCAATCGACGGGTCCGCCCACCTCGCGGGAAGAATGTTGAGGTCATAAATCAACGGGTCGATGAAATAGATCAAACCCCGACCATACGTTCCCCGCCGATACGACCGCATCAGTTGGGCCGTTTGTCGAGAAGACGAATCCGGCCATTCGAACACGTAGTTCATGTGTCCGCCGAAAGATTGCCGAACAAACCCTCCGCCGTTCAAATACGTCCCCGATGTTCCCCACGACTCCGTATTCATCGGTGCCCCTCGGTTAGGGGTACGAATAAACTGCATGTGTTCCTCAGTCCCAAACCAGAAATTGTCGCGTCCCGTCCCCGGAAGAGTCATCTAGTTGGTACCCACTCTCGTTGAAGAAGCAAACTGTCCTGAAATGTTGTTTGCAATCAAACGACCATCCAGATACAAGTTTACTCGGAACATCCGTTGAAGTTGTTGAAGCGTCATCGCAGACAAGTCTATCGTACCCGGGGGGGTAGGCTTCGAAACATAGCCCCCTGTTGCGTATCCTGGTCCGGGAACCCCTCGTGACAACCGGGCGAACGCATCTGCGTACGGGAGTCCAGTACGTTGGTTGACATCCTCTTTCTTGACCACGTATTCCCCGTGGTGAACGATACCAGCAGGTTCGTATTTCCCACCGGGTCCGGTATAACCACCTCTACTGAAACCGCTCAACCCTTTGAGTTCGTTTTCCCACTTTTGTATTTGTGTCAAAAGCGCGGCGATTAAGTTCGAGTTGTTGGTTTTCGCCAAATTCTTATACGCCCCTGCGATATAAGCGTTTAGTGCCCATCGGCGTGCGGAATTAACCAAACTCTGTTGGTTGCCTGTATCTGGAGTATATCCTCCGGCACCCACCGCCCCTCTTACGTCTTTCAACTTAGCAAGGTATTCGTCTAACGCCCGCAATGCAGGGTCAACGTTCACACTAATCGTCAAGTCACGGGGAACCCGCTCCACCACCACACGGAAATCGTCAAACGCGGCGCTGTACCGACGAATTGAGGATTCGGCGTATCCGAGGGTTCGCATCTGGTCTTCGAACCGATGTTTGAGTGTAGTCGTGTAGGCCGCGATTTGTTGCTGGCTAGCGCCCGTTGCGGCGTAGGCTTCAATCTGGTCTTGGAACGAGGAAACAAGGTCGAGCACGGCTTTGCGTTGGTCGATAGCCGCTTCAGTCGAAGATTCGAGGTCCGGGGTTGCTTGTTGGGTAGCCTTGTTCAACCCGGTTTGGGAGTCGGCCAATTCCGCTTGAGTTTTCGCCAAATCCGCATTTGCTTTTTCAAGTTCCGCGCGAATAGCGGTAGCACGAAGTTCGTCATCGTATTCTTCGGCAATCGTCAGATGGTATTCAAGAATGGAGATGTCAGACCGGAGTCCGCTGATTTCTGCTTGATATTCCTGAATAGCGAGCGTTAAATCCCGAACTTTTTGGCGTGCGTCCTCAAAGGCTTGGTTGATGTCGAGGAAGGAGGAGATAACGTCATCCGTGGATTGTTCGAAACCGAACCGGAAGTCGAAGGCGTCGTCCATAACCTTAGAAAGGTCAGAAACGTAGTCAAGCAACGTCCGGACTTTTTTCGCGGCTCCACCTGCGGCCTTGCCTGCCTTATTAGCCGATGTTGCGAAGCCTTCAAAAAAGGAGGTGAAAGACATGCCCGAGGCGGCTACGTTTGTCCCCCCTGCAAGGTTGATAATGGCTTGTCGAAGGAACTCTAATTGGGTAGCAGAAGCGTATCCTCCGTTTACCAAGAAGTCGAAGAGGGCTTGGAAGTTAGAGGCAATAGTTTTTGCATCCCCCGGTGTTTCTGCCGCGATGTTATCCATAACCGACAGAATGTTTGAGAGGTTGTCGCGACCGGCCTTTGAGTATTCTGACCACTGACCGGAGGTATCTTGAAGCCCACTTCCCAAATCGTACAAAGACTTTTGAGTTTGAGACGCCGCCTTAATGAAGTCTGTAAAGGTGTCAATCGTTTCGCTAATCGACGCCACCGCATCATCGAATTCTTGCTCTGCTGTAGATGCACCCGCTGTTGTTGTTCCCCAAAAATCAGCAGACCGAAGTTCGTTTGCCGAAGTCTCAATTTCGGAGACAGTTTTGCTAGCAAGATCACGGAAACCTCGTAAATTGTCTTCTGCGTCCAGTCTAAACTGTTGTTCAGCCGACCCCCAAAGTTCAGAGGACACGCCCTTTTCTCGGAGTTCGTTCTTGTAGTTATCGATAGCCGCTTGTTGTTCAGGAAGTACCCGAGCAAACCAAGCGTCTGTGGACTCGATGACCTTTTCAGGATCACCGAGAATGATGTCAACAAAATCGTATGCGTCTTCTTGCGATACTCCTGAATTAGCCAACATGATCCCAAGATCAGACTTGCTTATCAAGTCTCGTGCCCACGCCTCCGTTGCGTTTCCGATAGCAATAGCCGCATCGTCTGCACTATTCGACACATCATCAAAAGCATCTGATGTGTCTGCGAGAGCGTCGGTCAAAACCCGGATATTCTCCCCCGACTCATAGAACACTTCAGTGTCTTTAGTGAGGGCATCCTTCAAATTTGAAAGATCGGTTTCATCAAGTTCTTTCGCTTTCCCGGTCACAAACCCGATGATTGTTCCGATACCCAGCAACGCGGCCCCCACGCCCGTACCAATGAGGGCACCCCGCATTGCCCACCCTGCGGCCTTCGCCGCACCGCCCATTGCGATAAGACTTCTTGTTAGCCCCCAAAGTCCGAGAGACGCCCCCCCCGCCTCTTTTTTCATCATTTCCATCGACGTGATCATAGCAAGGCCCGATGCGGTTGCCCGAGCATAGCCCCCCGCAACAATTGCTAACACCCCCGCCAACGCGACAAGAACAACAGCCGTAGACCCGATTTGCCCTACCACCGGGAGTTCCATAAAGCGTGTGAGGGCTTGAACCATGTTCTTGAGAAGACCCACAACGGCTTTAAGCGGCCCGGACGCGGCCTGCCCAAGCGAAGCGATGAAAAGTTGGAGATTGTTAATCAGTATCTTCAACTCAGCGGCAACTGTTTCGGCAACTACCCCGTACTGGTCTTGCAACGCGGTCCCGTCCGCGAACCCGTCAGCGGCGATTTGCATTTGTTCTGCCAACAACTCGTGGTTTTGAGCAAGTTTCAAAATGGTCGGAACGTCTCGAACAGAAGCAATCCCAAGAGCCCGCAAAGTTTCGATAACGTTCCCCCCGCTTATTTCAACCCGACCCAGCCCCGCAATAAAGGCTTGAAGAGCGCCCCCCGCATCATCCTCCCACGCCTGTGCAAACTGTTCTGCCGTCATCCCGGAAACACGACCAAACAACTCCAACCGCTCCCCTCCCGTACCAATGGCGTTGGCGATGTTTGTGAACAACCGAGTAATCGTACCCCGAGCCAATTCCGGTTTTGTCCCGAGCGAGGCAAGCGCGGAAGACAACCCGAACACCTCATCCGCGCTGAATCCGGCGAAGTTTCCGATTGATGCTATTTGGGTGGAAAGAGATACAATCTCGGTTTCAGTGGCGATAGAGTTGACGCCTACTGCAAGAATAGAAGAACCCAAGTTCTCGTATTGGTCAGCGGGGACATCCAACAGTTCTGCGAGACGGCCAAACGCAGTAGCAGACTGTTCCACCGACACATCGGTGGTGGCCGCGAACATGGTCACAAGTTTTGTGAATTCTGCTACGTCTTCAGACGCGATATTCAACTGCCCGGCGAGGGTACCAATTTCGGTGAGTTCCGACCATGACGCAGGAAGAGACGCAAACAAGTCGTCAAACGAGTTTCGAAGCCGAGCCGTAGCAAGCCCGGTTTCGTCCAAATACGTGCCAGTAGTCCGTACGACATCCGCGAACTCCCGGTCCATTTTGATCGCGGTGCCGAGGCTCGCCGTCCCAAGACCCAGCATCGCCGCGCCAGCGATAGCGAGTGTCGTTGACACGTCGTACAGCGCATACCGGAGGCGAGGGAGGTTTTGGTTTTGTTGATGGAGCCCTTGGTTCAGTTTGTTTTCAGCATACGAGGC
The DNA here is from genome assembly GCA_023227925.1 of Candidatus Omnitrophota bacterium. Classification (GTDB taxonomy): domain Bacteria; phylum Omnitrophota; class Gorgyraeia; order Gygaellales; family Profunditerraquicolaceae; genus JALOCE01. Next base: position 2,003 of record JALOCE010000009.1, on the reverse strand, counting down.
GTTAGACGCATTTTTTGCGAGGCTTCTAAGTTCCTGGTTGAGTCCGGTTCGCAACGACCGGGACATGGCTTCGAGGTTTTCCCCCGTAATTTTTCCCGAGCGACCCAGTTCGTCCAACTTTTCTTGAGCCACGTCATAATTAGCCCGTGCGTGGTCCATATCCCGATTGAGTTTTTGGATTACTTGGGCTAGAGACGTAACACCAGTTTGTTTAAAAGCGATATTGACGGTCTTAGTTACATCACCGCTCACGTCACAAACCGCCTATTCATCCGGATAAAGGTCTACCCCTATTCTACCGCATCGTCTTGTTGGGACTCCACCCAGTCTTGGTAAGTCCAGAATTCTTTGTTAGGCCGGGCCGTTTTCATGTCGGGGATAAAATATTCGCCGGGCTGAGCCTTGTAATTCTTGGACTGAACAATACGGTCCCGCCCAGCGTTAAAAGGGTCGATTTTTCGAATAGCGTCGATTCGCTCTTCTGGGTCTTCTTTTTGCCACTGTCGAATACCGTTTTGATCGGTGTATGCCTCAATAGTAGAAAAGGCTGACACCAAAGCAAAATCCCAATCCACCCATTCCGTCCGGTCGCCCTCGGGCTCTCCGGTTCGCCAATCCCGGTGCCCATACCATTCGTCTTCCATCAACATCGCGGTCGGGCGTTTACCCCACTGAAGGGCTCCTTGGATTAAAGGGTAGTCGAATCGGGCGATTCCGTCAGTGAGGGCTGTGATAAAAAACCGGGAGCCTGCACCGCCTGTTCGTAGCCGGACTTCGTGATTTCCGTCAGCCCGTCAATTGCTTTCCTGATCGTATCCAAAGCAATATCGGGTGCTTCGTCCCGGAGAAGTTTGATGTCCTCCACGTCAGGCACAATCACGGTTCCATCCGGGGCTGTAATGCTGGTAATATACAGCGCCCACAGTTGGAGTTGGAGTTCTTCTTGCCCTTCGGGGGTGTCAATCGCCATCCCGAACATGTTCTTTTCGGGAGGAAACTCCCCCCGGACCTTATTCACCACGTCTCTACGAATCCGGGAGGGCATGTCTTTGACAGTTACTTTCAGGGCGATGCCTTCGAACGTCTTTTCAAGTTCTTCGACCCGCGCTTCCTTCTTTTTGTTTGCGGGGTCGTAATCCCACTCTCGTTTCGCTTGAGAATACTCGTACATCAACTTGGCGTCCAAGAAAACGGTCACCGTGTCTTCCGGGTACGAGATACCAGCAAGAGCCTCTTTGAGGTTGAACGTCTTAGGGTTTATGTCCATTAGTCGGTGGTCTCCTTACTTAGAAGGTCATTCTTAAAAGCCTCGGTGAGACTGTCCAAATCCTCGGGAGTTAAACGTAGACGACCGTTCCAAGTTAGTCTTTGATTTGGAACCTCCCACACAAACCCGTCCTTGAGAACGTGATCCGGGTTAATCCCTCGGTCGGATAGCCACTTGCAAATGTGTGCTCGTTCAACAGGGTATTCATCAGTTGTCATTATGTAGTCCTCTCTTTCATGCTCCAAGTCTACCACGTCTCCCAAAGGAAAAGCCCCCGCACCATCACGGGGGCTAGTCCAAACGTACCTATTAAGCGCCGTCCGTCACCCATGTCAGGGTACCGGAAACGTGTTTCAGAGTTTGCGTTGCCGCACCAGAATACCCCGTAATCGCGGGAGCAATAGTGGCAAAGTCGTAAAGCGTGTCGAGTGACGAGCGGGTGTCACTTTCCGTATCGTCCACGAGTGCGCTCACATCCGTGTCCGTTACCGCTACAGCGGTGTAGACAAGATCGAGGGCCACCCGAGTGTCGCTCTCGGCGTCAGCCACAAGGGCCGCAACGTCCGCATCCACATCGGCGGAAGCCTCGTAGATGGTCGCAAGTGCAACACTCGTGTCGCTTTCGGCGTCAGCCACAAGGGCCGCAACGTCCGCATCCACGTCGGCGGAAGCCTCGTAGATGGTCGCAAGTGCAACACTCGTGTCGCTCTCGGCGTCTGCTACGAGGGCCGCAACG